>JAOASV010000070.1 GCA_030158535.1 Sediminibacterium sp. | reverse complement strand
CTTTTTCGGCAACTTGATTTGCTTTAATACCAAACTCTAAACTTTTTACTTTATTACCAAAAGCAATATAATCATAACACAAGCAAGCATAACCTAACAACTGACATACTAAATCATTATTTTTTTGACCGTGCAATAAAATAATTTCCGAGTTATGCATATCCTCTACCGGATTGGTTTCGGAAATGGTTAATGCCGACAAGGCTAAATAATATCTAGCGCTATCATTTTTTTCCGCTGCTATTTTTGGAAGTAGAGAGTCAAGATTAGGTGGCTTTTGAGAAAAATCGATTTTTGCTCCTTGCCCAAAACTATTTGTACATGAGAAGAGTAAATACAAACAAACGATAATGACTTTTTTCATAGGTATTAATTGGTACTTGCAATATAACCATTCTTGATAAATACGCTAAAGCGTACTTAAACTAAGTTTAATTAGTTTTAAATTAATGGCATTTATTTAAAATAAATCAGAATTTTGATTAAACCTTTTTTATAAATCGTTGTTTTACAGGAGATTAATAAACGATCAATATTAAAATAAATAATTTAAGCTCAAAAAACGGCATTAAGCCAAATTAAATTAAATTTGAATTATGAAAATTAAAGAGATAATCGGTAGAAATATACGCAGGCACAGAGAGTCTTTGGGCATCAGGCAGGGGGCGCTAGCGGTACAATTAAAGATTACGCCAAGTGCGCTCAGTCAGATTGAAACTGGAAAAACGGATATTTCAGTGGATCGTATCGAGCAAATTGCAGGTGCACTTAAATTAAGCTTTTATGAACTTATGACTACACCTAACCATGTAGGTGGTATTAAAGCCGGAATAGAAGTAGAAGAAATAACAAATAACACCATACACTTACTCATCAATAAAATAGATACGCTACTACATTCGAGTGGTAAAAAAGAAGGATAATGACTATATTTATCCAATGAGTAAAAGCAGTTTAGATAAAAATATAGCCCAACTAATCCAGTTAGAAAGCTATATCGAATTGCACCAAAATCTAAATGAATCTATTTCTGGGGAAACGATTGGCTGGCATATAGCCCATAGCTGTCAGGTAATCAACACCATAACAAATGCTATTGTAAATTCTGATCCTACAAAAGCAAACCCGAAATTTAGCGGTGCTTATTATTTGCTATTGCTAACCAATCACATTCCAAGGGGCAAAGCAAAAGCACCAAAAATTGTAATTCCGGAAAAATCTATTTCAAAAGCTGAAATTATTGATTCAATTAAACTTGCAAAAGCCAATTTGCAAACACTAGCCTCTACGCAAAAAAATAAATATTTCACCCACCCTGTTTTTGGTGATTTAAATGTGTCAAAAACACTTCGTTTTTTTACAGTACATACCAACCATCACATAAAAATAATTAGAGATATCCAATAAAAAATAATGGAAAAAAAAGCACCAGAACTAACATTTAAATATTTGAAAGAAGACTTGCCTGCAGGTCTTGTTGTTTTCTTAGTAGCCTTACCACTTTGTTTAGGTATTGCATTAGCATCGGGAGCACCCTTATTTTCAGGTATCATTGCAGGTATTGTGGGCGGCATTGTGGTAGCACTTGCCAGTGGTTCAAACGTAAGTGTAACAGGCCCTGCAGCCGGCTTAACCGTAATTGTATTAAATGGAATTAATGACCTTGGAAATTATAATATTTTTTTATTGGCTGTAGTGCTTGCTGGTATTATTCAAATTATATTGGGCTATATAAAAGCAGGGGTCATTGGTTATTACTTTCCTTCAAGTGTTATTAAGGGTATGCTTGCCGCTATTGGTATCATTTTAATTTTAAAACAAGCACCTATTGCCGTTGGATATGTAAAAGGAATGGCAACGCCTTATCATATCATGTCAATAGTAATTTCAAGTATTTCAATTGCTATCATTTTAATATGGGATTTACCATTTATTAAAAAGTTTGCAATTAGCAAATGGGTACCAGGTGCTTTAATTGCTGTAATCGTTGGAACCACAATCAACGAATTTATGGGCAATTATAATCCTGCCTTACAATTAGTAGAAACACAACTAGTTAAACTCCCTGTAGCAAATTCAATTGGAGCGTTTGCAAAGCAATTTACCTTTCCTGACGTATCCGGATTTTTACAACCAAAAGTTTATATACTTGCTGTTACCATAGCAATTATTGCCAGTCTCGAAAGTTTATTGAGTACCGAAGCAGGCGATAAATTAGATCCACAAAAAAGAATTACTCCTACCAATCGTGAATTAAAAGCTCAAGGTTTAGGCAATGTTATTTCAGGACTAATTGGAGGATTACCTGTTACAGCGGTTATTGTCAGAACCTCTGCTAACGTTAATGCAGGAGCAAAAACAAAATTATCAGCCGTTATTCATGGCGTATTTTTATTAATCAGTGTTATTTTACTAGCCTCTATTTTAAATAAGATTCCACTAGCCTGCCTTGCTGCAGTATTACTTGTTGTTGGATACAAACTAGCTAAAGTTTCATTATTCAAACAAATGTATAAGCTTGGTTGGGAACAATTCATACCGTTTATTATTACTGTAGTAGCGATTCAATTTTCCGATTTATTAAAAGGGATTGCACTGGGTATGATAGTTGCTATCTTTTATATTTTACGTGCAAACTTCAGAAGAGATTATTTAATTCACCACGATAAACAAAAAGAAGGTGGTGCTATCACCATTCAGCTTACAGAACATGTGACATTTTTAAATAAAGGCAGCTTGGCTGTTAAACTATTTGAAATTGAAAACGGTACGCATGTTGTTATTGATGGTACAAATGCGCATTACATAGATTTAGATATTTTAGAAATCATTTATGATTTTAAAAACACGGCCACCGAAAAAAATATAACGCTAGAGCTTGTAAATGTTCCTGCATTTAAAGGAAGCTTTGGACACTAATAATTTATTAGCGGCTTATTGTTCGAATAATATATTCTAAGCATCTTGCTCCTAATCTAGCAGTGGCATTGTCGGGATCGTATGCTGGATTTAATTCTACAATATCAACACTTAATAATTTATTTGATTGTATAATTTCTTCTAGTGACTTCCATATTATTTCAGGCGTAAATCCGAGTGGAGAAGGCGCGGAAACACCTGGCGCATACGCTGAAGAAAATCCATCTAAATCGATAGTTACATATACTTTATCAACAGAAGCAATAAAATTAGCAATGCTATTTTTTACTAGATCCCAGTGTGCTATATTAAACTGCTCTATTTCTAAAAAATTACAGTTAAGAGAAGACGCGGTTTCAAATAAAGTTTTAGGATTAGATGCTTTTTGAATGCCGAGAACCAGATAATTAAATGAATTGGAAAATTGATTTGCTATTTGCAAAAAGGGTGATCCTGAATGACCTTTTCCGTCTGTTAATGGACGAAGGTCAAAATGAGCGTCAAAATTAATAATACCAACTGTTTGACCGGTAGTTTCTATATGTTTTTGAATGCCTAAATAATGCGGATAGGCTGCGTCGTGACCACCTCCTAAAATGACTGGCAAATGATTTTCTTGTAAACAAGTAAAAATGGTATCGCGCATCAATAATTGAGCAGCATCTATATCATCATCTTCTACAACTATATTTCCGTAATCATATACTAGTGTTGTTTCATTTACATGATTGGCTAGTGGTCCTAACATTTTACGAATGCTATCAGGTCCGTCTTTGGCTCCACTTCTACCCCCATTACTTATTACACCTGCATCAACAGCGTAGCCTAACAATGCAATTTTTGTATCCTGTCTTTTTTTAATTTGTAAGTCAGTTACTAATTGCACGAACTCATGCCAATACAATTGACTATCTGAATGTCGGCCCACCCAATTCGCAGAAGACGGATTTACATGATGCTTCATAAAATTTATTGAATATGGTGTAACAATTTTTCGTCTACTAAATTAGGCATCGTTACAATTAAGTTAGGACTTCTTTTCATTTCACGTTCAATAGCTTCGAGTGAACCGGTATTCCTAGCCCAAGCCCTGCGTGCAATTCCATTGTTTACATCATAAAACAACATACTTTCTAATTTCGCTTTTGAGGACGCCGATCCATCCAATACAAGTCCAAATCCTCCATTGCTTACTTCACCCCAGCCTACACCACCACCATTATGTATAGACACCCAAGTCGCGCCTCTAAAACTATCTCCAATTACATTATGAATAGACATGTCTGCTGTATACTTACTGCCATCGTAAATATTACTAGTTTCTCGGTATGGCGAATCGGTTCCACTTACATCATGATGGTCTCTACCAATAACAACAGGCGCCGTAATGGTTCCATCACCAATCGCTTCATTAAATGCGGCAGCAATTTTTGCTCTACCTTCTGCATCGGCGTATAAAATTCTTGCTTTAGAACCTACTACTAATTTATTTTTTTCAGCTTCCTTAATCCATGTAATATTATCTTGTAACTGCTGTGCAATAGACGCTGGGGCATTAGCTAGCATTGATTCTAACACAGTTGCAGCTATTTGATCGGTACGTTTTAAATCTTCATGGGAGCCAGAAGTACAAACCCATCTAAATGGTCCAAAGCCATAATCAAAACACATGGGTCCTAAAATATCTTGCACATAACTTGGATATTTAAAATCGATATGATTATCGTGCATTACATCTGCATTAGCTCTTGACGCTTCTAATAAAAATGCATTTCCATAATCAAAAAAGTAAGTCCCTTTTGAGGTATGTTTATTTATAGCATCTGCATGACGACGCAGTGAGGCTTGAACAACCTCTTTAAATTGTTCTGGATGATTGGCCATCATATCATTAGACGCTTCAAATGAAAGTCCCACAGGGTAATAACCACCAGCCCAAGGATTATGAAGTGAGGTTTGATCAGATCCTAAATCAACAATAATATTTTCGGTATCAAAACGCTCCCATACATCAATAACATTCCCAACATAGGCAATAGATACCACTTCTTTATTGGATACGGCTTCTTTTACAATGTCAATTAATTCATCGAGGTTATGGGTAAGCTTATCAACCCATCCTTGTTCAAATCTTTTTATAGCAGCACTCGCATTCACCTCTGCACATACTGTAATACAACCTGCAATATTTCCAGCTTTGGGTTGCGCGCCACTCATACCTCCTAAACCAGCTGTTAAAAATATTCTTCCATTGGGGCTTACGCCAGCACCTAATTTTTTTCTAAAAGCATTCATCACGGTAATGGTAGTACCATGTACAATTCCTTGCGGTCCAATATACATATATGAACCAGCTGTCATTTGGCCATATTGGGTAACACCCATTGCATTATAACGTTCCCAATCTTCTGGTTTAGAATAATTAGGAATCATCATACCATTTGTGACAACTACACGTGGGGCTTCTACAAAGGACGGAAAAATTCCCATAGGATGTCCAGAGTACATGTGTAAAGTTTGCGTGTCTGTTATTTGAGCCAGGTATTTCATGGTAATAAGATATTGAGCCCAGTTTTGAAACACTGCTCCATTACCTCCATAGGTAATTAATTCCTGAGGATGTTGCGCTACTGCTGGATCCAAATTATTTTGAATCATAAGCATGATAGCCGCAGCCTGCTTAGACTTTGCAGGATATTCATGTATCGGCCTTGCGTACATTTCATAATCTGGCATAAAACGGTACATGTAAATCCTACCATATAATTTTAATTCTTCTACAAACTCCTCAATCAAAACTGCATGCCAAGATGCTGGAAAATAACGCAGTGCATTAGCGATTGCTAGTTTTTTTTCGGTGGGCGTAAGAATATCTTTTCGCTTGGGTGCATGAGAATATTTATCATCTCTTAATTTTTTATTGGGCAGTTGTTCAGGTATGCCCTGTAAAATCATTTCCTTAAAAGTCATAGGTTGTATCATTATATCATGAAATAAATTATACGCCAACTAGTTTTCCTGATTTCCAAACTTGAGAAGGACGCAAAGAACCTTGATAATAAAGTATGTCTCTATAATCGGTGGAGGGATACAAAATAAAATCTGCTTTATTGCCTGCAATGAGTCTTCCACGATCAAATAAATTAAGTGCCGCTGCCGCTCTAAACGTAATACCAGCAAAGACTTCGGCGGTTGTTAATTTTTCAAATGTAGCAAGTATGGAAGCCTGACATACCAAATCTCCCATTGGTGCCGATCCTGGATTCCAATCAGACGCAATAGCTAAAGCACCTCCTTTATCCAATATTTTTCTTGCTGGCGCAAAAGGACACCCAAGTCCTACACTTGCACCAGGTAATGCAACTGCAATGGTATTTGATTGTGCAACTAATTCAATTTCTTTATCTCCTGATGCTTCTAAATGATCTGCAGAAATTGCTCCGATTTGTACAGCAACTTCCGAACCACTTGTGGTAAATTGATCGGCATGAATAGTAATATCAAAGCCAAGCTCCTTTGCCGATTTTAAATAAGGTGCGATTTCTGATGCAGAAAAAGCAGAAGTTTCTATAAATGCATCAATACGGTTTGTAAGTTTTTCAGATTGTAAAACTGGAAATAAATTTGTAACCAAATAATTTAGGTAGTCTTCGTTGGTGCCACTAAAATCTTTGGGTGTAAGATGTGCAGCTAAACAAGTAGCCACAAGGTCTGCAGCTGTTTCCTTGCTACCGTTACGTATAGCCCGCAGCATTTTTATTTCTTCTTCTACCGAAAGGCCATAGCCGCTCTTAACCTCAATAGTTGTTATTCCTAATTGTAATTGTTGGTTCGCGTTTTTAATTACAATTTGCGTTAACTCCTGTTCTGTGCATTTTCTTGTTTGAGTTACCGTATCCCAAATACCTCCGCCAGACTGTGCAATTTCTAAATAAGAAACGCCAGCATTACGGAGTGCAAAATCACGGGCTCTATTGCCACCAAAACAGAGATGGGTGTGACAATCGATATAACCAGGAACCGCAACATAATTTTGGTCAAGTTCACGTTTGGTTGCATTTGGATATGCCGCTACTAATACATCCCAAGAATCAACTGCCAGAATAGTATCATTATCAAATGCAATTCCAGCATTTGAAATTGTATGAAGGGCACTATCACCGATGCGCCCTTTATGTGGCAAATCCCGTAAACTAACTAATTGACTAATGGGTCCAATTAATTCCATATTGTATGATTATTACACAATGTAAGAATTATTCGAAAATGCCCCTATGTATCAGTGGTAAAGAAAGGTTTAATTAACCCCTTTTTTTATTGCGAATAAGTTTAGGGCCATACCAAAGCCAAAAGCCGGTAGTGCAAAATAAAAATAAAGCAGTACCCATAATGAGTGTGTAAGCAAGTTTTATAGGTTCTCCTTTAGTATTAAAATAAGTATCTAAGTAGGAAGCATCATGTATGTCTTCTATAAAATCTGATTTGCGCAGGTTAACTTGTAACACATTACCTGTGGCTCCATCAAGTTGAACCTCCCAATAATGTTTAGCATACACAAACTTAACAATACCCTTATCTTTTCGAATATCGATACGGTCTAAATCAGTGGCTAATGTATTATCAAAACGCTCTATCAAAACACTATCAGCGATTGTATGTAATGTTGCAATTGGTTTCCAAACTGCAAGATTGGTAGAAGTTCCTTTAGAGGTTGCCGGCAAAAGCCATCCATTTGTATTTTTCTTCCAACCCAGTAAAACGCCAGATATTGCAACAACAAAAAAGAAGATAAATAAAACAGCCCCCATTAAACGGTGCACTTTTCTAAAGATTCTTAAAACAGCTACTTGCATCTTTCAAAGTTAAATAAATATGCAAGACGATTATCACAATTAATTTATTTAGCAAGCTCAACATTTTGAGTACATTTATATCCTTAAATTCAATACATGAAAACAACAAAAATAATCTATTGGGTAAGCACCAGTATTATTTGCCTGTTTGCCTTAAGCGCAGTGCAAATGAATTCAGAAATGGCCAAAGAAGGCGCTAAGCACGTGCTTATCCCACGCTATCTTTCACTAGAAATAAGTATTGGACAGCTCATTGGGCTAGTATTACTTATTGTACCTGCAGTTCCTAAACGCTTTAAAGAATGGGCATATGTAGGCTTTGGAATTATGTATATTTCTGCGCTAGTGGCACATATTGCGGTAGGTGATCCATTTGTACCTTTTGGTTTAATGGCAGTATTATTTTTTGGACTATTATTAGCCTCATACATCAGTTTCCATAAATTACAAGCAGCCAAATAAACATTTTATGAAAAAGATTTTAAACAGTCTACTCGTTATAGTTACCCTTTTTATTTTTGCATCACCATTATATGCACAGGTTAAAAACGACAAACGCTTTGCAGGGATCGAAGCTGAAATCAATAAGATCCTAAAAGATCATCATGCTGCTGGTGTTGCTGTAGCTGTTGTAGAAAAAAATAAAATCATTTTTTCAAAAGGATTTGGATATAGAGATGTTGCCAATAAATTACCAGCCACAGATTCTACTCAATTTCCAATAGGCTCTTGTACAAAGGCTTTTACAGCCTCTCTCATTGGGATGCTTCAAAAAGAAAAAGGAATTGATTTGGATAAACCTTTTTCTAATTATTTAAAAGACTTTAAATTTTACAGTAACGAACTAACACAACAAATTACATTAAGGGATATGATGAGTCATAGAACTGGACTTCCAAGACATGACATGTCTTGGATCATCGATCCCAATACACGTGAAAATTTAACAAAGCGTGTTGAGTTTATGCCACCTTCTGCGCCATTAAGACAAACATGGCAGTATAATAATTTTATGTATTTACTTCAAGGTGTACTTGCTGAAAAATTAACAGGTACAAGCTGGGAGTCAAATATTCAACATAAAATATTTTCAAAATTAGGAATGCGAAGTTCCAATTTTTCAATTAAAACAATGGCAAATTATAATGAGCCAGCATTTGGATATAATGTCATAAAAGATAGTGTAATTCACAAAACGCCATATTATGATATTGATGGAATGGGCCCTGCAGGTAGTATTAATAGTACAGTTATTGATATGGCACAATGGTTAAAAGTTTGGATCAATGGTGGCAAATTTGATACGCTACAAATAATTCCATCATCATTTGTTGCAGATGCGATTAGTTCTCAAATGATCATGACAGCTGCATTACCAAGTGCCGAAAAACCTGATGTTCATTTTATGAATTATGGTTTTGGATGGATGCTATCTAGTTACAAAGGGCATTACAGGGCAGAACATGGAGGAAGTATAACAGGGTTTACAGCTAGCACTTGTTTCTTTCCTACAGATAGTATAGGCATTGTAGTGCTCGTGAATCAAGATGGTTCTAAAGTTCATTCTATTGTAAGAAATACCATTGCGGACAGAGTTTTAGGATTGAAATATTTTGATTGGAATACAGATGCATTAAATAGTACCAAAAAAGCAAAAGAATTTGCCGAAAAAGCAGAGAAATCTACTGTAAGCAATCAAGTTCTACAAACAAAAACCTCTCATGCGCTAAACAATTATACGGGCGCTTATACAAATAGTGCTTATGGAAAATTTGAAGTGATTCAAAAAGGTGACTCACTATTTGTAAAATTAAAAGATGATAAATGGTGGCTAGGTCAATTTCATTACGACATATTTAGACCTTATGAAACGTCTGAAGGCATTGATAGTACCGAAAATAATCCAATCAGATTTCAATTTAACACAGGTCTTAATGGTGAAATTGAATCTGCTACAGTATTTGGTTTAGAGGCTGCAATACCAGCTCCTGTTGTATTTAGCAGATCTAATAGTGCAAAAGAAATGACGCTAGATGACTTAAATAAATATACAGGTGCGTTTTTATTAGCTGGCACTGAAATCAAAACTTATTTAAAAGAAAAAGTATTATACGTATTTGTTCCTGGACAGCCTGAATATGAGCTAGTACCAGTTGGTGACAATAAATTTGATTTTGTAAAAATACCAGGCTACGCGGTACAGTTTGAAATGAACGAAAAAGGTATCACTCGTTCACTAACATTCAAACAACCAAATGGTAATTTTAAAGCAACAAAAAAATAAAGTCAAATTTTAAGCTTCCCGTAAAATTTTATCCATTATTTTGCCCTTTGCAAGCTCGTCTACAAGCTTATCGAGATATCTGACTTTTTTAGTAAGCGGGTCTTCTATTTCTTCTATGCGGTAACCGCAAATAACACCCCTAATTAGTGGAGCATTGGGATGAAGCTTAGCCGATGCAAAAAAAGATTCAAAAGTGGACCGGTCTTTAATATGTTTATCAATTTCCTTTTGACTAAATCCCGTAAGCCAAGTAATGACCTGATCAAGCTCCTCTTTGGTTCTACCTTTTTTCTCAACTTTTGCTACATACAAAGGATAGACGGAAGCAAAAATCATCTTTTTTATACGTTCAATTGTTGCACTATTATTCATTGCGTGTAAATTAAGTTAATTCAAAAATAAAGTTTATTTTCAACGGAATTTAATGTCTATGGAAGTACATCATCACTCACACAAACCAAAAAACTGGAAAGAGTACATTACAGAATTTATAATGCTCTTTGCAGCAGTTACCCTTGGTTTTTTTGCAGAAAATTTAAGAGAGCACAGCATTATTTCGCACCGTATCGAGCAAAATAAGGTTGCCATTTTAAAAGATCTTGAACAAGACGCAATTACAATTGATAGTATTTTAATAGATGAACAAAATGCCATTAAGACATTTGACAGATTGCTTAATGTTTTATACTTGGCAAAAAACAAAACAATTAAACAAGAACAACTGATCGATTCAATAAAGGTATTTCCAGATATCATAGCAACTACATTTACCCTTTATGTGAACAATAGTTCATTTAAAAATATGCAATCGAGTGGTTTACTAAGTTATGTGGAAGAAGAGGATCTGAAAAATAGTTTATCTTATTATTATGAGGTTGTTTTCAAAAGAATAGAAAGCAATAATGTATTTTTTGATCAGGCAGGTAAAGAGTTTGGTACAACAATGCCCTTGGGTATTGGATCATATTTTAGAAAAATGAGAAATGATCAATCTAATTATGATTTAAATAAACCAAGCAATTATGCAAACTTTATGCTAAGCTTACAAGAAACAAAGAATGTCTTACTGTCAGAAAAATTTATTTTCGATATTCAAAAATATTACAACCAGATTTTTGTATACCAGATGGCGCTAAAAATGGCTAAAGAAGAAAATGGTAAATTATTGAAATTATTAAAATCAGAACATAAATAAGAGAAAGAGATGGAAGTACACCGCCCTAAATTCCTAAAAGGACTTGTAGAAGAAGTTTTTGTTATTCTCCTAAGTATATCATTAGCCGTTGCCGCCGAAAGAATGGTAGAGCATTATGTTCATACCAAACAAGGAGAAGCAGCACTAGTAAGACTTGCAGCAGAAATGAAAAGAGACGTTGCAGATTTTAAATTCAACGTAACTGTTCATAAAAATGCTGTTTTTGCAATAGATCAAATTACTGCTTGGTCTGCTGGAGAGATTGAAATGAGTGACGATTCACTTTCTATTTACCTCTCTAATGCACTTGATTTTACATTTTTCGCGAGCAATACTTCAGAATATGAGTCTTTAAAAGCAACAAGCAAATTAGCGTATATCCAAAATCACGAATTGTTATCAAAAATTATTGTTAGCTATAACCGTTATGAAGATTTTAAACTTTCAACCAATGTAGGTAATGACCTTGTTCAAAAGATTTTTGCTATTCTCAGAAATAAAGTAAAATATAAATTTAGATCTATAGAGCAGCAACCACATTACACTTTTGATGTCGCAACCATCAAGCAAGGTTTAAAGGGCAATCAAGAATTACTGAATTTATTACAAGAAAAAAAATTAATGGATTCGGTAGTTTTTCTTTGGAATCAAAATGGATTAGAAAGAACAAACGAATTAATTAAACAAATAGAAGAAGAAACAAAATAAATGGAAGTACATCACCACCCTCACATTCCTACACATGCAAAGCCATGGAAAGAATATTTATTAGAAGGCTTAATGATTTTTGTTGCGGTAACACTTGGTTACGGTGCCGAAAATGTTAGAGAGCATTATGTAGAAACAAAAAAAGCACTTATCAGTGCCAAAAATTTATACGTAGACGTTATTAACGACTCAATTGGTTTTGCAAACACCAGAAGAAATAGAAACAAGCAAGACAGTTGTTTTGAAATCATCAATGCCTATTATAATAACAATTCTCTTGATAAAGAAATACCAGCTATTTATGCTGCTCATGCTCACATCACTCGTAGAATGTTATACCAAATGAATAGTCTTGCATTAGATGAAGTAAAAAGTTCTGGTACTTTAAAATTTTTAGAATCCGACGAACTAAAAGCTGGTATTCAGCGATATGCTAATTTAGCTGCTGGCCTTAAGTTAAGAGAACAGCGAGAATTTAGTTATATAGATAGAATGTTAGACCCTATTTCAACTAAAAATTTTGAATTTAATTTTAATAGAGCTGCCGGAGATAACTTTAAAATTGATAGTAATAAAATAGTTGTTACAGTGCCAATTCCAGCCAATCTAAAAATTATGAAAAAAGATCAATTAGATTGGGATAATTATATTGCTATTTTAGGGATGCTCCAAACAATTAGACAATCTACCGATAAAGACTATATAGAGGGAGCACAAGCTCAGTGTCACGAACTATTAACCTTGTTAAGAAACTACCTTATAAAGCACGGTGCTTTAGAAAATAACAATCATTAAAAATGGAAGTACATCACGCACATCACCCAAATCACAAGAAAAAGATTTCAGAATATTTACTGGAGTTTTTTATGTTATTTTTTGCGGTAACACTTGGTTTCTTTGCTGAAAACTATAGAGAACATAGTATTATAGAACACCGCATGCAAGAAAATTATGCTGCCATTATTGTTGATTTAGAACAGGATAACTTAAAAATAGATAGCATTTTTACAGAGGCAAAAAACGGCATCAATTTAGTTACTTTATCGCATGTGTTGTATAAGTACAAAACAGGAGGCTTTACTGAAAAAGATCTCTTGGATAGTATCTACAATATTAAAACGATTCCAAGCTATACGACGCTATTTGTCAACAATACGACGTTTAAAAATATGCAGTCTAGTGGTTTACTTAGCTATGTTACTGATAAAGATATAAAAACCGGTTTATCTTATTATTACGAAGTATTATTTAAGAAATTAAATGACAATAATAAACTTTTTGATGATGTAGGAAATAATTATTTAGATAAATACTTAATTTTTAATCAAGGGGCAGGTCCAAGGAAATTTTTTCCTGAAATGTATAAAGATATTAGTCCTGAAAATGGATTTGCAGATCCAAAAGAATATCGAAAGTTTTTAATGAGTCTCAAATCTACAAAATCTATTCTCATGTCAGACGATTTTGTGTCTGCCACGAATGTATACATATCTAGGTATTTTGGTTATCAGCGCATACTTAACACAGTAAAAGCAAACAATAATAAATTAATCCAACAATTAAAAACGCAACTAGAGCACTAATCAATATTTACATGGAAGTACATCACGCACATCACCCAGCACACAAAAAAAAGTGGTCAGAATATTTATTGGAGTTTTTTATGCTATTTTTTGCAGTGACACTTGGTTTTTTTGCTGAAAATGTAAGAGAACATCAGATAGTAATAGAAAGAAAAAATCAGAATTTACTTGCCATGGTGCAGGATTTAAAAAGAGATTCTGCTCAATTAGAACTTAGAATTATAGAGTTTACCAAAGCCATTAAAACATTTGAAAATTTAAAGTACGCTTCGTATCAGTACCACAATCAATTAATGAATGAACCCAACTTTATTAATTATGTAACCAATCAATACGATTCATCAAATATTGGAGATAGCTTCTTTTCAAATAATTCGGCTTATAAAAACACCATTGCTACTGGTAGTTTGAGTGTAATTGAATCTTTGCCTGTCAAACAATTGATTGCCGAATATTATGAAGAGCTCAGTGTAAAACTTTCAGATAACAATAGAAATTTAGATGATGAACTCAATGAATATATTCGTACCGATATGCAAATCGGGAATTCTATCAATTCCGAAGTGACTAAAAGTTTATCTAAACTAACACACCAACAGGTACTAGAAGATTATAAAAAAAATCCGGCTTTTAAAGCCGCCATATTAAGCCCAACCTTTACCATCCACACCAACAAATTTGAAATGAGGTGCGATTACTACCTATACCTAATGAAACGGTTCTTACAAGTAAACAAAGCCCTTTTGCATGAGTTAGAATTTGAAAAGGAATAGCAGTGATTTTTTAAAGGATTAGCTTATATTTAAGTATTCATTAATATTTAAATATAAGCCATGAAAAAATTACTTTTTTTATTGCTATCGTTTACTGCTGCTGCAAGTTTTAAATCCGTAGCACAGGCGCCTTCAAGTATTAAAGTATTTCAACAGTCTTTTGTCACGTATCCTTTTTCGGATCCAGATCCAATTGCGTCACAGACGTCCATTTATCCATATTATAGGTTTGATGGTTTTACCAATAAGCCCGTTAACAAAAAATGGACGGTTGTAGAACTCGAAAACGATTATATCAAAGTTCTTATTCTTCCTGAAATTGGCGGAAAAATTTGGACCGCCATTGATAAAAGTACAGGTAAAGAATTTTTATACAACAACAAAGTAATCAAGTTTAGGGATATTGCGATGCGCGGCCCTTGGACAAGTGGCGGACTAGAAGCCAATTATGGAATTATAGGTCATACACCCAACTGTGCTACTCCGGTCGATTACAGCACTAAAAATAATATCGATGGTAGCGTTAGTTGCTTTATTGGAGTGCTAGATTTACTAACCAGAACCAATTGGCAAATTGAAATTAACCTACCCAAAGACAAAGCATACTTTACCACAAATTCTATATGGAATAATAATACAAGTATTGGTCAACCCTACTATCATTGGATGAACGCTGGTATCAAAACAAAAGGGAATCTCGAATTTATTTATCCGGGTACAAATTATATTGGGCATGGCGGCGAATATGCATCATGGCCTATCAATGAAGACAATGGCAAGCGTATCAATTTTTACGAAGAAAATAATTTTGGTACCTACAAATCATACCATGTAATTGGTAAGCAAACTGATTTTTTTGGCGCTTACTGGCATGATGATAATTACGGTATGGTACGCTATGCTCCATATGATAATAAAGCAGGAAAAAAGATTTGGATATGGGGACTATCACGGCAGGGTATGATTTGGGAAAAGATATTAACCGACAACGATGGTCAGTACGCTGAAATACAGTCTGGCAGGCTCTTTAACCAAAATGCCTCTAACAGTAGCTTCACACCATTTAAGCATATAGAATTTGCGCCACATGCTACAGATACTTGGAAAGAATACTGGTATCCAGTTAATAAAACAAAAGGGATTGTCGTTGCTGGCGAATCTGCGGCACTCAATATTAAAATAGAAGATGGATTTTTAAAATGGTACTGCTCCCCTGTTGCATTTTTTAATGACACATTAGAAATCGTTGCAGATGGCAAGCAAATAGTAAAAAAAGTAATTCATGCAAAGCCACTTCAAACAATAAGCGATTCAATTAAAATTGGACTCGGGAAAACGGATCTTTCAATTTCACTAACCAAACAACAACTCACATGGAAAAGTGATCCTACATATAATGCGCTTTCTAGACCACTAGAAACGCCTGCAAAGTTCGAATGGAACACTGCAGAAGGCCTCGTTATTCAGGGCAAAGAGCTCATGGACCAGAAAATGTTTGCAGATGCTGAAATTAAATTAAAGGAAGCTTTAACAAAAGATCCTTATCATTTACAAGGGCTCATTAAACTAGCTGAATTATATATCAGAAACGGTGAAGACCAAAAAGCATTTGATGTTTCTAAAGCTGCTATATCTATTGATGCACACCATGGTGCAGCAAATTATTACTATGGCTTAAGTGCAGCGCATTTGCATAAAGAGGCAGATGCTATTGATGGCTTTAGCATTGCAACCATGAGTGTAGAATATAAATCAGCAGCATTAACAGAACTTGCAAAAATACATGCCCAACACAAAAGATGGGACAAAGCCCTGTCCTACGCATCACAAGCAACGGATTATAATAAATACAATAGTGATGCCATCGCAATTCAAATAATAGCAAAGCAACAATTAGGCAATTTTTCCGGGGCAAAACAATTGATTACAAATCTAGAAAAAGAGCAGCCTTTACATTTGTATGTAAAATGGTTTACAAACAAGCTTGCATTTAAAAATGAACTACCTGAAGAATCTATTCTAGAACTAGCCTCATTTTATGCCGATATAAAACTTGAATCAGAATTATCAAAAATATTAGAAGCACTTCCCAATCATCCATTGGCCATATATTGGAAAGCATATTTACATAAATCCAATACGAGTAAAGCAAATGAATTATTAGCTAAAGCCAATAGCGCATCAACATTACTCATATTTCCTTTTAGAACATCCTTTATACCTATTTTACAATGGGCTGTAAAATATAGTACAAGTTGGAAACCTAGTTATTATTTGGCGCTCTTACTACATGATAAAAATAAAAAAGAAGAAGCGTTACAAATGGTTACTGCACTAGGCACAACACCTAACGATGCTCACTTTTATGGACTTCGAGCTGTTTGGAATAAGGACCAGACAAATGCCAAAGAATTAGACTTACAAAAAGCAATACAATTAGA
>JAOASV010000069.1 GCA_030158535.1 Sediminibacterium sp. | reverse complement strand
AAGTAAACTATACCACTATGCCACTGTAACCTTTATTGGTGGCGGATTTGGCGCAGATGGCATACACAATTGTTTAGAAGCAGCCGTGCATTACAAGCCTGTACTATTCGGCCCCGTATATGATAAATACATAGAAGCTACAGGACTAGTAGATGCAGGTGGCGCCATCAGTATCGAAGACGCATTAGACTTTGAAGCTGTTGCAAATAAAATATTTAGCAACGAAGCGGATAGAATAAAAATGGGACAATATGCCGGAGCATTTGTGCATGCTCACAAGGGCGCTTCCGCAAAAATTATACACTACATTCAGGAAAAACGTCTTTTAACGAGTTGATCAAAATGTTTGACAGTGGCACTGTCTTCATTCCAACCAATTTTTAATTTCAATTCTCGCTGTATCCAAAATTGAGCCTCCGGATAAATCGCAAAACTATCAATGGTTTTGATACTTCTTTCATACATACTTTCATCCCCTCTAAAAAGTTCTTGCACAAACAAAAACCGGTCATTGATGCCAATGCCTTTTTTTAATTCCTTGATGGGCTCATTGTTAAGCACCGATCCAATTTCAATTTGATTGGCGCGTAATTTTTCGTTGAGCACAGGCATAGAATGAATAGACTCCATCAACTGATTGATTTCAGCAAATTCATTTTTCTTTGGCTGTAGCGCAAGTGTTGGGATTTCTGTGGACGTATCAAACAACCATCCGCTATTCATCTCTGATATAGCTGGACCTTTTGCTGTTGTGTCTATTGGTAAGGGCTCCTGATAATCTGGAATAACTGGAACATCAATTTGAGCAAGTGCTGGAACTTCCGCCTGAACTTCAATTTGATCAAGTTTTTGCGTTTCGTCTAAAATATCGAGGGGCAATTTGGCCTGAATAAGCTGGTCAGGCTTTTGGGCTCTTGCACCCCTAGGCATTACCACCGAAACCCCCATTTTAGTAGGCTTTTCGGGCTCTGCCATTGGCGGATTCGTTGCTTCAAGTTCGGATAAAAGCATATGAGCAGTGGCCATAAGCTGCTCGCTACTGGCATCCTGATCAAAAAGATCTTTTAGTTTATGAATTAACGTACCAACTCTTTCCATTCTATGTAATACATTTGGGGTCTTAAATGGGACTGGTATCCGCTCCTATTTAACGTCTAATCTACAAATTTATTTGATACATGTTCATAGAACCTAACATAACAGGTGACAAAAGAGGCTGGATTGAAGTGATTTGCGGCAGCATGTTTAGCGGCAAAACCGAAGAATTAATTAGGAGACTCAAGCGCGCAAAAATTGCCAACCTTAAAATTGAGATATATAAACCCGCAATTGATACCAGGTACAACGATACAGAAGTGGTTAGCCACGACGCCAATAGCATCCCTTCTATTCCTGTAGACCATGCGCAATCTATTTTATTACTTGCCGGCGATGTTGATGTAATAGGCATTGACGAAGCGCAGTTTTTTGATGCAGAAATTACCATGGTTTGTGAAACCTTGGCCTCAAGAGGCATTAGGGTCATTGTAGCTGGACTGGATATGGATTATTTGGGTAAGCCCTTTGGGCAAATGCCTAACTTATTAGCTGTAGCAGACTACATCACAAAGCTGCATGCCATTTGTATGAAGTGTGGCAATATTGCGCACGTGTCATTTAGAAAAACGGCCAACGAAAGCCAAGTATTACTTGGAGAAAAAGATACTTACGAACCTCGTTGTAGAAAATGCATGCATGAAAAATAAAAACGTCATACTTGCTTTATTACAAAAAGATTTTTTGCTTGAACTCAGGCAGCAATATACTTTGTATGGTATTGTACTCTATGTTGTAACAACCATCTTTGTGGTGTATTTATCGATGGGTCAACCAGATGATCAAGTTTGGAATGGACTTTTTTGGGTGATTCAATTATTTGTTTGCGTGAATGCAGTTGCTAAAAGTTTTTTGCAAGAAGGCAGTGGGCGTATGTTATACTTTTACTCCATTACGAGTGCTCAAAATTTTGTACTAGCAAAACTTATTTTTAATCTAGTACTCATGCTTGGCATGAGCTTATTAAGCCTAGCTGTTTTTACGCTACTATTAGGAAACCCACTCACCCATGCCCTTGTATTTACGGGCATTGTTTGCCTAGGTGGCATGAGCATTAGTTTGGTATTTACTTTTTTAGCAGCCATCGCTGCAAAAGCGCAACAAAACGCTGCAATGATGGCTATCATGGGCTTTCCGCTCATTATACCTCAGCTATTACTACTCATGAAAATATCAGCAACAGGCTTTTCGTCTGTGATTCAAGGAGGCTTTATTCAAATGGTTGGTATGCTAGTTGGTCTAGACATTTTAGTAGTTGCCCTGGCCCTTATTCTGTTTCCTTTTTTATGGAAAGATTAAGATTGCATAAACCCCTGAATTAGAATCTTAAGTGTCTAACTGTTTGTCCTTTATTGATCAATTGCTTTAAAGAATCAATACCAATTTTTAAATGGTTTTCTACAAAAGCACTCGTCACTTTTACATCACTCGCTTCTGTTTTTACGCCTTCTGGAACCATGGGCTGATCACTCACTAAAAGAAGTGCCCCTGTAGGAATTTTATTGTAAAAACCAACCGTAAAAATGGTAGCTGTTTCCATATCAATAGCATGGGCACGAACACGTTGTAAATATTCTTTAAACACATCATCATGTTCCCAAACTCTTCTATTGGTTGTATACACCGTTCCTGTCCAATAATCAACATTATAATCTCTAATGGTAGTAGAGATTGCTTTTTGTAAAGCAAAGGCTGGCATGGCTGGCACTTCAGGTGGGAAGTAATCATTGGAAGTTCCTTCACCTCTAATGGCCGCAATAGGAAGTATCAAATCGCCTAAACTATTTCGTTTTTTTAACCCTCCGCATTTACCCAAAAATAAAACTGCCTCAGGCTCAATAGCTGTTAACAAATCCATGACCGTTGCTGCCCCGGGGCTACCCATACCAAAATTAATTATGGTAATCCCTCCTGCTGTAGCACACTGCATTGGACGGTCTTTCCCTACTACTTCTACACCATTCCAGGTAGCAAACAAATTAATATAATTACTAAAATTGGTAAGCAAGATATACTTTCCAAAATTTTGAAGCTGCTCGCCGGTATATCTTGGAAGCCAGTTATTTACAATTTCTTCTTTCGTTTTCATAGGTTGGCATTTTAACCCAGTGTGGGTATATTTGAAAAAAGTTAATTGGCTAAATTACAAAAAAGCCATGACAATTCAATTCTTATGATTCAAGTAGAGTATCCAACATATGCGCATCAAATTAAAAGCTTGGATCAAAAAGAGCAAATTTTTGACCCTTTTAGAAAAATTTGGGTACGCCTAACGCCCGAAGAATGGGTTCGTCAAAACTTCTTACAGGTGCTTATTCAAAAGCAGGATGTACCCTCTTCACTTATTGCCATAGAAAAGGAAATCAAATGGGGTGAAACAAAAAAAAGGTTTGATATCCTTGTTTACAAAGACACCAAACCTTGGTTAATTGTTGAATGTAAAGAGATGAAT
>JAOASV010000068.1 GCA_030158535.1 Sediminibacterium sp. | reverse complement strand
AATTATACAAAGTAGTATAACGGGCACACAAGTATATGTGGAGTCGCATAAGGTTGTTGCTTCTAGCGATGGCGTTTTTACCATTGTAATTGGTAAGGGAACTAGATCCTCAGGCCCAGCTTCTATCGTTTCTATCGATTGGTCAAGTGGTCCTTATTTTTTAAATATTAAAGCTGCTATTGCGCCCTCTGTTCCACTCACCAATTGGAATGTAGATGAGCATTATATAGATATGGGTACCTCTCAGTTTTGGACAGTGCCTTTTGCCTTATTTGCGGCAAGGGTGGAAGGATTTGATTTAAAATTAAATATTGCAGACACGGCAGCCATGCTTGCACCTTATTTAAAAAAGTCAGATACGGCTTCGTTGTCTAATAGAATTAGTGCAAAGTTAAATAGTGTTGATACGCTTGCCTTATCTAATCGAATCAATGCAAAGTTAAATAGTGTTGATACGCTTGCCTTATCTAATCGAATCAATGCAAAGTTAAATAGTGTTGATACACTTTTCTTTTCAAACAAAATTAATGCGAAACTATCTGCTTCAGATACGTCTGCGATGTTATTGAATTATGCGAAAAAAAGCGAATTAATTGATACTGCTTCTTTATCAAATAGGATAAATATAAAATTGAATAGCTTTGATACATTAGCCATATCGAATCGAATAAATACTAAAGAGTCTACAGCAAATAAAAGTACACTGCTTGTGGTAGATGCAAATTCCGATACAAAGTATCCATCTGTAAAAGCGGTGAAACAATATGTAGACTCTGTTATTGCAATAAGTGCATCAAATAATAACAATTCAAATGTAAATATTGGAGATGCTACTTCTTCAACTAAAGGTATTATTCAACTTGGAGGTGATTTAGCAGGAACGGCTCAAACTCCATCGGTTGCGGCATTAGCAATTACTACATCTAAAATAGCTGCAGCAGCTGTAACGGATGATAAAATAGCTAGCGGCATTAGCGCTTCTAAGGTTGGACTTCAAAATGTAAACAATACATCTGATGCCAATAAGCCCGTAAGTACATTGCAGCAAGCAGCACTTGCTACAAAACTTGCACTTGCGGATACGGCAGCTATGCTTTCAAATTACGCGAAATCAATGGACGTAAGTAATGTAATCGCAACAAAACTTGCGCTTGCGGATACTTCGGCTATGCTTGCTGATTATGCAAAAACATTGGACTTAAATACTGCTGTCTCAACAAAACTTGCGCTTGCGGATACTTCGGCTATGCTTGCAAACTATGCAAAATCTATTGATGTAAATAATGTAATCGGAACAAAGCTTGCTATTGCAGACACTTCGGCAATGCTAGATAGAAGGATTGCTAGAGATACTTCTTATTTATCGCTTCGCATTGATTCAAAAGTAGATCAGTTACATCAGTCACTAGATATCAATGCAGATGCTATTTCTGATATTAAGTTTCCTTCTGTAAAAGCAGTAAAATCCTATGTCGATTCATCAATTGTTGCTAGCGGGGGAAGTAGCAATTCGAATAATTCAAATAGTACGGTTGCTGATGCAGATGCTAACACAAAAGGAGTTGTAAAGTTAGCTGGCGACTTATCTGGTACAGCTGCAATACCGGTAGTTGCTAATGCAGCAATAACGACAGCTAAGCTTGCAAACAGTGCGGTAACAGACGCGAAAATTGCAACTGGTATTAGTGCTTCCAAAGTGGGTTTAGGAAATGTTGATAATACGAGTGATGTAGATAAGCCTATTAGCACCTTAACGCAAACTGCACTTGATGCAAAGTTTTCTAATTTACAAGGACAGGCGCTTGCAAATTCTCTTTCACAAAAAGTTGATATTTCAGATACAGCTACGATGCTTAGTGCTCGATTTAATCGGGATACAATTAGTCTTTCAAATAGAATCAATCAAAAAGTGAACGTTGCTGATAGTGGTATTGTATTTGTAACACCAGCTCAAATTATTGCAAGTTCTTTTGATTCAACATCGTTAAGTGACCGAATTAATTTAAAATACGATGTAGCAAATGGAGATATTTTGTTTAATAGAATTAATACGAAGCTTAATGCAGTAGACACTGGATATTTAAGCAATAGAATTAATCTTAAATTAAATTTTGCAGATAGTGTATATAGTTATGTTACGCCTACGCGTTTGCAAAACGCGGCTACCGACACGACACAGTTATCAAATAGGATTGATGAAAAGTTAAGCATAACTGATACAGCGCGCATGTTACGTGATTATACATTAAAAGCGAGCTTAAGTACGTTGGCAACAACTGGTAATTACAATGATTTAATTAATAAGCCAACAATCAATAACAATAGCGGTGCGGTGAACTCTGTAAATACTCTTATTGGAGATGTGGTAATTGATAAAGCCAGTATTGGTTTAGGTAATGTTGATAATACGAGTGATGCAAATAAGCCTATTTCTTTTTTAACCAATAATGCCTTAATTGGTAAGATAGATGCAAGTCTTATCAATGCGCCCAATGGGGTAGCGGGTCTTGATGCTAATACAAAAATTCCAAGTTCGTTATTGCCGCCTATATCTTTTACTGCTATTTCTGTTGTTGCCAATGCTGCTGAAATGCAAGCGCTTGGTGCCACATCTGTTAAAGGCACTGTTTGTGTCAGAACCGATGTATCAAAATCTTATATTTTAAACACTGATTTTTCAACGTCTTTATCTGATTGGGTAGAATTATTAACACCAGGCGCGCCTGTGCAGAGTGTGAACGGAAATATTGGCGTTGTTAATTTAAAAACAAACAATATTGGAGAACTTACCAATTTATATTTTACAGACGCACGTGCTAGGGCAGCGTTAACTGCTAACGCCCCCGTCTTATTTAATCCTACTACAGGTGTTTTTAGTATTGACACAGGTAACAATGTGAGTAGCATTGCAACAAAATGGAATGTTTTACAACAAACAAATGCATCTACTTCTGGCCTTGCATCAAAAGTGAATATTGCTGACACTTCTAACATGCTGTATCCATATGCAAAAAATTATCAGCTCGCTAATGGGTTAGCTTCAAAATTAAATATTTCAGATACGGCTTACATGTTAAGTCAGCGCATTGGAAGAGATACCTTGGCCTTGTCAAGCAGGATTAATGCTAAGCTTTCTTTAAGTGACACTTCGCTAATGCTTAGTAATAGAATTGGACGTGATACGATATTACTTTCTGAAAGAATTTCTAGTAAAGTATCAATAGCGGACACTTCTGTTATGCTTAGTTCTAGGTTTGCCAAAGATACTGTAGCGCTATCAAATCGAATTAACTACAAACTAAATATTGCTGATACCGCTTTAATGCTGTCTAAAAGATTTGCACGCGATACGTTAGCACTTTCGAATAGAATTAATTTAAAATTAAATACAGCGGATACTGCTGCGATGCTCACTAATTATTTGGCAAGTATCCATGCAAAAGAAAATGCAATTAATAAATCTCTAGATACAAGCCTTGGCGGACTCACGCCAAGCAATGTTTTATTTCCAACGCAACTCGCAGTAAAAAAGTACATTGAAAATAATGCCGCCTCTATAG
>JAOASV010000067.1 GCA_030158535.1 Sediminibacterium sp. | reverse complement strand
TCCCCAAATTCTACGCCGGTTAGTTCCTCCACATTTTTATAGGCACCTAAAATATAATGCGCGGTAGCACTGATTGGAACGGGTTTTTCGGGCATAATCATGCCACCAGAAAGCACTTCTACTTGTAAATTAGGGTAGTTTTCGGCTATTTTTTTGATAACGGGGCAAAAGCCATAGCACCAGCCACAATAGGCGTCGTAACAATAAAATAAGGTAGGATTCATAATGCAAAGATAATGCCAATACAAGATGCAACTAAGTTCTTTACCTTTGCAGTCTAAACATAATATATGCCAGGATTTGAATTTTTTGGTGACGAGGAAAGAAAAGAAGTGAATGAGGTTTTAGAAACCGGAATTTTAATGCGTTACGGGTTTGATGGCCCCCGAAAAGGCATCTGGAAATCTAAAGAATTAGAAACCGCTGTATCTCAGGTTTTTGGTTGTAATCATGCACAACTTACCTCTAGTGGTACCGCTGCATTAACAACCGCGATGGCCGCACTTGGCATTGGAGTTGGCGACGAGGTAATCATGCCTTCTTTTACTTTTGTAGCAAGTTTTGAAGCCATATTAAGCGTTGGTGCCGTGCCCGTTTTAGTAGATATTGACGAAACTTTAACGCTAGATCCAGCTGCTGTTAAAGCCGCTATAACACCCAAAACAAAATGTGTGATGCCCGTGCATATGTGCGGTAGCATGGCGGATATGGATGCGCTTCAGCAAATTTGTTCCGACCACAATTTAATATTATTAGAAGACGCTTGTCAGAGTATTGGCGGTACGTACAAAGGAAAAAAATTAGGCACCATTGGAGCTGCTGGAACATTTTCTTTTGACTTTGTAAAAACAATTACATGTGGCGAAGGTGGCGTTGTCATGACAAACGATAAAGACGTGTACACCAAATGTGATGCCTACACTGATCATGGTCATGATCACCTAGGCGTAGACCGTGGCGCAGACCTACATCCGTTTATTGGATACAATTTTAGAATCAGTGAACTGCACGCTGCCGTTGGGTTAGCGCAAATTAAAAAGCTTGATACTTTTTTATCAATCCAGCGCAAAAACAATAAATTATTACGCAGCTATTTAGAACAAGTGCCTGGCATTACCTTTAGATCAGTGCCCGACGAAGACGGCGACAGCTGTAGTTTTTTATCTTGGATGCTTCCCACAGAAGCGGGTACAAAAGCTGCGATCGAGTCATTGAAAGAAGCAGGGGTATTTGCTGGTAATTTTTATTGGTATGCCAACAACTGGCATTATATAACCAAGTGGGATCATTTAAAAAATGCGATTACCCTTAACCGCTTAAATGATGCGCAAACAAACGCTTTGCTTGCATTACAAACCAGGTCTTTTGCTAAAAGTGACGCTATTATGAGCCGAACTGTTTCTACTGCCATTAGTTTACTTTGGACAGAGGAACAAATAAAAGAGAAGGGAGAAAAAATGTTAGCAGCGATTACCAAAGTGTTATAATTACTTGAAATTCACGGATGTCTTTAAGTCAATCTTTTCAACAAAAATTATTACAAAAGCTATCTCCGCAACAGATTCAGCTCATGAAGCTGTTGCAGGTACCTACGGCTAATTTGGAGGAAAGGATTCAGTCTGAACTTGAAGAAAACCCGGCACTCGAAATGGCGGAGGGTGAAAAAGAAATTGAATTTGGTGAAGAAGTAGATAATGAATTTGATGCCGAAATACCAGAGGACGAGCCTGCTCCACTTGATGAATACGAGCCTTCGGATGACACTGATTTTATAGTAGATGACGATGGTGAAATTGCAGACTATAAATTAAAGGATGACAACTATCCTGAGATGGATGATAACGCTGTTATTCCTATTAAAATAGAAACAAGTTTTCATGAACTCTTAACGGACCAGCTAGGCATGTTAGAGCTTGATGAACGCGAATATACCATTGCAGAGCAGGTGCTTGGTAGTTTAGACGACGATGGTTATTTAAGAAGAGCGCTATCTTCTATTGCAGATGATTTAGCATTCAGACAAGGCATTGAAGTTTCAGAAAAAGAAATTGAAAAAATAGTTTTACGCATTCAAGATTTTGACCCTGCGGGTATTGGTGCTAGAGATTTGCAAGAATGTCTTTTACTGCAATTGAAAAGAAAAAAATCGGAAGGCAAATCGGTACAATTGGCCATTACAATTCTTACAAAATACTTTGAAGAATTTACAAAAAAGCACTACGAAAAAATTCAACGTCAACTTAATTTAAGTGACGCAGAAATTAAAGAAGTGGTGGGTCAAATCATAAAATTAAATCCTAAGCCAGGCGGCAATTTTACAAATATTGATAAGGCACAAACCTATATTATTCCTGATTTTTTTGTGCTTAACAATGGTGGTCAATTAGAGCTAACGTTAAACGGTAAAAATGCGCCAGAACTCCGTGTTAGTGAGGGTTACAGAGATATGCTAAAGGAGTATGAGAAAGGCAGTAAAAAAGATCCACGTCAAAAAGAAGCGGTACTTTTTATCAAACAAAAAATTGATGCAGCCAAGTGGTTTATTGATATGCTAGAACAGCGTCAAGCAACGCTTACCAATACCATGAAAGCTATACTAGTGCATCAGCAAGCTTTCTTTTTATCGGGTGATGAAACAGTATTGAAGCCCATGATTTTAAAAGATATTGCACTTCAAACTGGGCTTGATATATCTACCGTGAGTAGGGTTGCCAATAGTAAGTTTGTGCAAACTGAGTATGGTACTTTTAGACTTAAGTTTTTCTTTAGTGAATCATTAAGTACTGACAGCGGCGAAGAAGTAAGTACCCGGGAAGTGAAAAAAATATTAAGTGAGCTGATAGAGTCGGAAGAAAAACAATTGCCTTTAAGCGATGAAATTTTAACGGACATGCTTCAGCAAAAAGGATATAATATTGCAAGAAGAACCGTTGCAAAATACAGAGAGCAGTTGCATATCCCTGTTGCACGTTTAAGAAAAGAATTATAATAGTATGACAACAACTACGCCTTCAACAACGCATCCAATCCTTCGCTTTTTGGCGCAAGTTGTGTCCTATGTATTGCATCCGTTGTTTATTCCTACGTACATTTTTTTGTTACTCATGACGCTCTTTCCGTATGAGTTTGCAGGTATTACACCATGGCAGTTAAAGCTCCGTTTGTTTAGTGTGTTTTGGATGACTGCTTTTTTTCCTGCCTTTGCAGTTTTTTTATTGTGGCGTTTAAAATTTTCAGAAAGCATTTATTTACGCACCCAAAAAGAACGCATCATACCATATATCATTACGATGTTTTTTTATTGGTGGATGCATTACTTAAGTAGGAACTTTTCCGATCAGCCAGTTGTTTTACAATTTTTTTATACGGGTATTTTTATGGCCACTTCTGTTGGACTTATCGCAAACAATTTTTATAAAATCAGTTTGCATGGGATAGGCATGGGTGGGGCGAGTATGGCCATCGTTTTATTTGCATTTCATTACCATCAACCCATGGGCCTAGTCATTGCAGGGGTATTATTGCTTACAGGTATTGTAGCAACTTGCAGGTTGTATATTTC
>JAOASV010000066.1 GCA_030158535.1 Sediminibacterium sp. | reverse complement strand
TCTTTGTTGGACTTATACTTTAACTGAAAAAGTAGGGCCTGAAGGGCTGAGTTTTTATGAAAATACCAGGCTGCCGCCCCGGCGCTAATGGGGAGCCTGCCGTAAAATATTTTTTCGATGGGGTTGTTTGGAGCCTCAAAAAAGTGGGTTTCGGGTAGGTTTTGGCTGCACCGGCCACAAATATTGGCCCCAAAGAGCCTAAGTGGCCTGCCGCAGGCAGGGCAGTTTTTAGGGAAATAGAGCCAAAAAACAGGGTCAATCCAACTGCTAAGTTTGGGTAAATAAGTGGTTTGCATTTACTCAACTTAATCTCAATAAATTGGATGCTATAAAAATTAACCGCATAAATATTTTTATGCGTGGTTATCGCTCCTAAAATAGCTGTTGATATACTTCATCCACTCTGCTTAATGCCAATACTTGAATGCCGTATGCTTTTGGATTGAAACTCTTTTTATTGTAGCTCGACACAATAATTTTTTCAAATCCTAGCTTCTCAGCTTCTGCAATTCTTTGTTCAATTCGGTTCACGGCTCTAATTTCTCCATTTAATCCTACTTCACCAGCAAAACAGATCTGATGCGGTAGTGGAACGTCTTCATAAGATGATAATAGGGCGCAAATGATGGCAAGATCGGTGGATGGGTCTTCTATTTTAATTCCGCCCGCAATATTTACAAAAACATCTTTCATTCCAAATTGAAAGCCACCTCTTTTTTCTAAAACGGCTAGTAAGAGTTGTAATCTTCGAAGGTCAAATCCGGTTACCGTTCTTTGTGGGGTTCCGTACACACTTTGTGTAACGAGTGCCTGTACTTCTAATAATAATGGACGGGCACCTTCGAGCGTTGCAGCGATGGCAGAACCGCTTAAACTATCTTCTCTTTGAGCAATTAAAATTTCGGAAGGATTGGAAACAACACGCATGCCTTCGCCAGTCATTTCATAAATGCCTAACTCTGCAGTACTACCAAATCTATTCTTTAACGTACGTAAAATTCGGTACGCATAATGTCTGTCTCCTTCAAATTGTAAAACGGTATCTACCATATGCTCTAATACCTTAGGACCCGCTATGGCGCCGTCTTTGGTGATATGGCCAATTAAAAATACAGGAGTGTTTGTTTGCTTTGCAAACTTCTGAAACTCTGCTGCGCATTCTCTAATTTGAGAAACAGAACCTGCTGCAGAATCAATCAAATTAGATTGCAATGTTTGAATCGAATCAACAATAACAAGTGTTGGTTTTAATTTCTTGATTTCTGCAAAAATGGTTGAAGTATTGGTTTCGGTGAGTAGGTAAAAATTGTTGTTTGGAATTTTAAGTCGATCTGCGCGCATTTTGATTTGCTGCTCGCTTTCTTCTCCACTAATGTATAAA
Organism: Sediminibacterium sp.; assembly: GCA_030158535.1. Lineage (GTDB taxonomy): Bacteria > Bacteroidota > Bacteroidia > Chitinophagales > Chitinophagaceae > Sediminibacterium. The sequence continues at coordinate 15,690 of JAOASV010000066.1, read as the reverse complement.
ACAACCTGATCGGTGGCTTGTAACCCATTTTGTAAAAACAAAGTACTTTTTCCAATGCCGGGCTCTCCAGCAACCAGTACAATGCTTCCCATTACGATACCACCACCTAGTACGCGGTTGAGTTCTGGATCTTTGGAGATAATTCTTTTTTCTTCCGATGTTTTTACTTCATCGAGTGCAATTATTTTTGAATTGCGCTTTTGTTCGTGGTATGAATCCCAATTTTGATCCTTCTGAATTCCTTTATCAATAATTTCTTCCGAAAAAGTATTCCACTCCGCACAACTTGGACATTTTCCAATCCATTTTGCACTTTCATAACCACAATTGCTACAGAAAAAAGCAGATTTTATTTTACTCATTGCATAAAGATATTTCAGAAAAATTAGAATCCCGTGAATGAAAAATTAACCAATGTTCGTATTGTAAAAAAAGGAGACAAATACAAGTAAATAGGAGTAAAAATGCGTGTAAAAAAATGGAGGCAAATCTGCTGAAACGCAGTGGTAGTAGGCATGTAAAAGGGCCAGCATTGCTACTGGCCCTTATTACTTACTAACCCATTAAATTCTACTGCTAAGGTACAATAATGGGGCAGATGGCAAAATATTTTTTAAGATTTACGGGAAATTTAATCTACGATTTCCTTCGTAATAAGACCCTGAGCCTGACATTTAGGCCAGGTCCGGTCCGACAGTTTGACGGAGGGTGTTTTTGGGGTATTTTTTGCCCGTTTTTGGATAAAAAAAAGGCCAAATTGGCCTTTTTAATTTTGTTTTCTACGCTTAAGGTGGGAAAAATAATTCGTATTAGTTATTATATTAATATCAAAAATTATTTTTTAACAGGTCCTGGTTAGAACTTGATTTCTTCCTCCTGGGCGTCAAAAAACCTGAATTCGGTGAGGTGATAGTTGGTATTTTCCGCCAAACTTAGCTTTACCCCATGCTTTTTACGCATTTTGCTCAGTTTGTTGCTAAATATCCCCTTTGTTAAATAAGCCGCAATAATGGGGTGAACCACCAGTTGGAGCTTTTTATGGGCATGAGAGGCCAAATAAACCAGCTTATTTTCAATTTCATCTTCTAATAGTAGTGCAGAAGTCATTTTTCCGCTTCCATTACAAGCCGTACAATTTTCAGAAGTATTGATATTTACTTCTGGACGCATTCTTTGACGCGTTACTTGTAAGAGACCAAATTTAGAAATAGGAAGTACCGAATGTTTGGCTCGATCTGCCTTCATAAAAGTATCCATGGCCTCTTGCACTTTTCTTTTATTGTCAGGAAGTTTCATGTCAATAAAATCAATCACAATAATACCACCAATATCTCTGAGTCTTAATTGTCTAGAAATCTCTTCTGCAGCTTCTAAATTTGTTTCTAATGCATTTTCTTCTTGGCTATTACTCACGCTCTTATAGCCACTATTAACGTCAATAACATGCAGTGCTTCGGTGTGCTCAATAATTAAATAAGCACCACTTGGAAGGTTAACGGTTTTGCCAAATGAAGCTTTCACTTGTTTGGTTACACCAAAATGATCAAAAATAGGAAGACCATCTTTGTACTGTGTTACGATATCTGTTTTATCAGGCGCAATGCGCTGAATATAACGCTGGGTTACTTCGTGCAGTGTTTTATCGTTTACAACAATTCTGTTAAAATCGGCACTTAGCAAATCTCTTAAGATACTTGTTGTTTTTGTTTCTTCACTTAAGATGCGAACCGGTGCTACAGCCCCTTTTAAATTGGCTTGTATGGTTTTCCATGTTTCAACTAATGATAACATGTCTTGGTGTAATTCTGCAGTAGATTTGCCTTCTGCAGCAGTACGCACAATTACACCAAAATTTTTAGGCCTAATGGCTTCTACAATTTTGTGTAATCTTTTTCTTTCTTCAGAAGAATGAATTTTTTTAGAGACCGCTACAATTTCATTGAAAGGTGTAACCACAACAAATCTTCCTGGTAAAGAAAGTTCACAACTTAAACGAGGTCCTTTTGCAGCAATAGGTTCTTTTAAAATTTGAACGAGTACGTTTGGCTTACCATTTAATACTTCGTTTATTTTTCCTGTTTTGATAATTTCAGGTTCCGATTGAAAGCGTGCAAAATCAAATCCATGTTCACTTTTATCTAACATGGCAGCTTGCGTATACTTTATAATTGACTTTGCGTAAGGGCTTAAATCAGAGTAATGTAAAAATGCATCTTTCTCAAAACCAACGTCTACAAATGCAGCATTAAGTCCGGGAATTAATTTTTTTACTTTACCAAGGTAAAGGTCACCTACTGCAAAATTTGCATCGGTATTTTCGTTGTGCAGCTCTACTAGTTTTTTGTCTTCTAGCAAAGCAATTTCTACACCCGTGGGTGTAGCGTTTATAATAAGTTCTTTGTTCAAAATGAGCAACTTTTAAATACAAAATCACCTGCCCTTTGGGCGGTGTATGCATACAACCATATCTTAACAATCATAGCCCTATCAAGGAAGGAAATAGGAAAAGTTGCAGAAAAGGAAATAAGGGGCTAGATACAGATAAGTGTTAAACACGCCCTATGGATAAGATAGGGCGTGTTTGTATAAGTCAGTAAAGAATAAACAATTACTTGTTCTTCTTCTTATGACGATTCTTTCTTAGGCGTTTCTTACGTTTGTGTGTCGCAATTTTATGACGCTTTCTCTTCTTACCACAAGGCATACACTGAGTAATTTTATTTGTTAATAATAATTTATTTTTTCAATTCCGCAATTCTCTTAGCGATTGCTTCTTTTGCTTCGGGCACTTTAACTTTTTTTGCTGCAAGTGTGTACCACTTTACTGCGTTAGGTTTGTCATTATGCATCTCGTAACATTCTGCTAAATGAAATATGGCTTCCAGATTTTCTGGATCTTTATTTACAATTAGTAAGAAGCGCTCAATGGCTTTATCTAACTGCCCACTTTTTTTACCACCCAATCCCAAAATCATTTGAGCATATAGGTTGTTTGGATTTTTTTGAACAATGTCTCTGATGGGTAAAATACCCTCCATTGGATTGTTTGAAATGTTTCCAAATATGTAGCAAGCACCCAAACCAATTTTACTAGAATCGTTGTTTGGATTGATAACTAAAGCTTTCTCTAAAAGATCTTTTGCTTGTTCTGCCAACCAGTGTTGCATGGCTGGGTCACCTTCCGTAACTAGGTTGTCTATATACAGTTGGGCGGCAAAGGTGAGGCTTTTTTCAGAATTTTCCAATTTAGCTGCTTCGCCAGTGTACCAAGCATAGGGTTCAAACAGTTTTGCTGAGTCTGACCAGAACCTGGCTAGCTGGTGGTAAACATGTATTTTTTGGTCTTTTACATCCCCTCTAACCACACTATTTTCGAGGCTATTTAGGCGTAAAGCCTGATCTGGACTGATTTTTTCTTTTGCTTTTAGGAGTAGGTCTTTAAACTCAATGTGCTGATTATCAGCCTTATTTTCGCCATTTGCTGCAGCTGCCGGGTTTTTAGGCGCTACGGTAGATCCCATATATAATAAAATGGAAAATAGGAGTATGGCTCCGCCAATTAGGAGTAGTTGCTGTTTTTTCAATTTCGAAAAGAATTAGGACGCGAAGTTAGCTTTACTTGAGCTTGCTTTTAACTTCTGTAACAAATTCTTTTGCTGGTTTGAAGGCAGGAATATAATGTTCAGGAATTTCTACAGCTACATTTTTTTTGATATTTCTACCAATTTTAGCTGCACGTTTTTTGGTAATAAAGCTCCCAAAGCCACGTATATATATGTTTTGGCCGTTAGAGAGACTTTCTTTAACCTCTTTAAACATGGTTTCAAGCGTAACGAGTACGTCCACTTTTGGAATACCTGTTTTGTCTGAAATCTGGTTGATGAGATCTGATTTTCTCATTGTATCAAAATTAATTTAGGGTATGTGTTTCTAAAAATAAGCTAAAAAATCACGTATTTAACAGAAAATTAAATTTTTTTATACGTTTTACCAACTAAAAATGGCTAAATACACCCTAAAAATTAACTTTATACCAAAAAACAGGTGTTTTGAGCCCTTAAAAACCTGATTTTGCCCATTCTTAATTGATGAAATTGAATTTTACCAGTACCCTCCTTCATTGGCATACACATACAAACACCAGGGTAATGCCTTGGAAGGGCGAAAAAGACCCGTATAAAATATGGTTATCCGAAATAATTCTACAACAAACGCGTGTAGAACAAGGGCTTACTTATTACAATAAATTTATTCAGGCTTACCCAACCGTTTTTGATTTAGCAAAAGCAAAAGAGCAAACCGTATTTAAATTATGGGAAGGACTGGGTTATTATAACCGTTGTAGAAATCTACTCGCAACAGCAAAAGTGATAGTAAAAAACTACAAGGGTGTTTTTCCAAATGATTATGAAACACTCTTAACATTAAAAGGAGTTGGACCTTATACAGCTGCTGCCATCGCATCTTTTGCATTTAATGCGCCACATGCAGTACTCGACGGAAATGTGTTTAGAGTCATTGCACGTTACGAAGGCATTGACACTCCTACTGATACAACTGCAGGAAAAAAAATATTTGAAACGCGCGCTGATGCGCTGCTCGATAAAAAGCGCGCAGGCCTTTACAATCAAGCTATCATGGACTTTGGGGCCACCGTATGCAAACCAATGGCGCCCAATTGCAATGCTTGCCCACTCCAAAAAACTTGCGTTGCACATGCTACTGCACAGGTAAATCAACTCCCTATTAAAGAAAAACAGCTCATCAAAAAAGAGCGAAGATTCTATTACTTATTACTTCAAGTAAAAGATGAAATATGGGTTTCCGAAAGAAAGCACAAAGATATTTGGCAGGGGCTATATGAATTTTATTTGTTGGATGCCGCAAAAAAAATGTCTTGGAATGAAGCAGGTACGAAAGCGTTTTTAAATGAACAATTAGGCGTAACCTCTATTAGGTTACTTGACCGTTCAGTCGAAATAAAACAACAACTTACCCATCAAATAATTACCGCCCAGTTTATTCGCGTTGCCTTAACAAAAAAACCAGCTGGTATTACCTCCGGTAAATGGCAGAAAATATCGAAACTAAAGGCCCTTCCATTTCCTAAACTCATCCATCAGTATTTTAACGAAGCATTTGTTTGGTAGCCCTGTTTTAAGGAGGGTTTGCAGGTGTGCGATGTAACTGAATTATTGGTATTTTTGTAGGGTACTAAATTTACGCTCACTTTGGACGATCATTCGGTTATGGGATTATTTTCTGCGCAATCGTTTTTGGGCGCTATTCAACCCCAAGGCACCACTGTTTTGGTACTCATACTCGTTGTACTCTTGTTTTTATCTTTTGTACTAGCTGGTGCTGAAGTTGCTTTCTTTTCACTGACCTTCAAAGACATCAATATTTTAAAGTCAAAACAGCAACCTGCTTATAAAAGAATAGTAGACCTTATTGAGCAACCTAAAATATTATTGGCCTCACTTTTAATCGCCAATAGTTTTATTAATATCTCTATCATTATTATTTCAAACTTACTCATCGATAACATGTTCAATTTTGAACAATTTGATGCGGTGTGGGTGGAGTTTGTGATCAAAGTTATTGCCGTTACTTTTTTACTCGTACTCTTTGGTGAAATCATGCCAAAGGTTTTAGCTACTCAAAACAATGTTCGTTTTGCAAAAGATTTTGGCGGCATTGTTTATGGTATTTCATATTTAGTAATGGGGCTTAGTAAGCCACTTGTAAAATATTCTGATATCATTGAAAGAAAGCTCGCTAATAAATCGGCGAGTGCGTATAGTTTAGAAGAACTGGATCATGCCATTGATTTAACAACCAATGAAACTGCTTCAGAAAATGAAAAAAATATTTTAAAGAGCATCGTTAAGTTCAGAAATATTACAGTTAAGCAAATCATGAAAACCCGCATGGATGTGAGTGGGGTAGATCAGGAAATTAGTTTTGATCAATTGATTGCTTTTGTGCGTGAAGTAAACTATTCACGTATTCCAGTGTACAAAGAAGACTTAGACGAAGTAGTTGGTATTATCCATACCAAAGACATGGTGCCTCATTTAGATGAAACCGCTACCTATAACTGGCATAAGCTTATAAGGCCTCCTTATTTTGTGCACGAACAAAAGCCTATCGAAGATTTATTAAAAGAATTTCAATCCAAAAGAATTCACTTTGCGGTGGTGGTGGATGAATTTGGTGGGACAAGCGGTATCGTTACACTCGAAGATATTTTGGAAGAAATTATTGGAGAAATTAAAGACGAGTTTGACGAAGAAGACAGTGATTACAAAAAAATTGATGACAACAACTATATTTTTGAAGGCCGTGTAATGATTCAGGATTTGTGTAAAGTCATGGACCTTCCCACCGAAACATTTGATGCGGTTAAAGGAGAGAGTGATTCGCTGGCAGGCCTTGTGCTTGAGCTAGCTGGTGATTTTCCAAAGCCTGCTGCTATTTTAACTTCTGGTGATTTTGAATTTACGGTATTGGAAGTAGCAAAAAATAGACTTCAAAAAATTAAGGTTTCTATCAAGCGTCAGTATCCTATCTAATTTTTATTTCATGCCAAGGCAAATCAAGTTAGCTATTTTATTTTTTGGTTTTGCTGCTTTATTTTTTATGGCATGCAATAGCGTGTATACGCCAAAGCCAACAGGGTATTATCAAATCAATTTTCCTGAAAAAAAATACCAGTTGTTTGACGAGCCAGGCTATCCATATGCATTTGAGTATCCTACATATGCTAAAGTGGTTAAGGATTCTACTTTTTTTGGTGAAGCCACCGAAAATGAGTGGTGGATCAATGTTGATTTCCCACAGTTCAATGGACGCATTTACGTGAGTTACAAAGAAATTGGAAAATATAAGTTTGACTCTTTGGTAAAGCACTCATTTTTTATGACGAGTAAACAGTCGGCTAAGGCCTACTCCATAGATGATTCGCTTGTAAATACGCCAAATGGGGTGAGTGGGATGTTTTTTACAGTAGGAGGCGACGCGGCTACGTCCAATCAGTTTTTTTTAACGGATTCTACCAAACATTTTTTAAGAGGGGCCCTTTATTTTGACGCCACGCCCAATGCCGATTCTTTGCAAGTTGTCAATGACTTTATTAAAACGGATTTGAAGCATTTGGTAAACACTTTTAGGTGGAAAAACTAATTATATTCGCATAACCATGATTATCATAGACAACAAATTAGTTTCAGATGAGCTCTTAGAGGAGCAGTTTGTATGCGATTTAAGCAAATGCAAAGGCGGATGCTGTGAAGATGGTGACGCAGGAGCACCCATGGAAAAATGGGAACTGGAAAAGTTAAATGCGCATTACGAAGACATCAAACCTTATATGACGGCTGAGGGGATTAAAGAGGTAGAAAAGCAGGGTAAATATTTATACGACCGCGAGTTTGGATGGGTAACACCAACTATTAATGGCGGTATTTGTGCATACGGTATTAAAGAAAAAACTGGCACCATACTATGTGGTATTGAGCAGGCGTATAACGATGGTAAATTAGATTGGAAAAAGCCACTCAGCTGCCATTTGTTTCCAGTGAAAACAAAAAAGAGCAAGCGTGATCCGGATATGGAATATGTGAATTACGAACCTCGTGAAGATTTATGTAGTGCGGCATGTAGCCTTGGTAAAAAATTAAAAGTACCGGTGTATCAGTTTTTAAAAGAATCATTAATTCGTAAATACGGAACAGAATTTTACGAAGCATTAGAAGCAACAGCACTTCATCAAAAAAGTCAAAAAAAATAAGCATGTCTGAAACAGCTGCATCATTTATTGCGAAGAGTACCATTAAAGCTGCCGATTTAGAGCATCGCAGAAAAATTAATTTCAATATCTCTAAATACAATGCTGTAGTACCTATTGGTAAATCTCAATTTACCGATGTAAATATTACGAGGGAGCGTGCAAAAAATATTAAGTGGGAAGCCATAGAGCATTTAGACAAATACCTACTTGAGTTCGAGCAAAAAATTACCGCTAGAGGCGCCACCGTTATTTGGGCCAATGATAGCGCAGAAGCCTTAGAAGCGATTGGAAAAATTTGCAAAGAAAGAAACTGCAAAACGCTTGTAAAAAGTAAAAGCATGGTTACCGAAGAAATTCATTTAAATGATTTCTTGGAAGCAAATGGTATAGAAAGTGTAGAAACTGATTTAGGAGAATACATTCAACAATTAGATGGCGAGCCGCCTTATCATATTGTTACACCTGCGATGCATAAGAGCAAAGAAGATGTTGCTAAATTATTTGCAAATAAGCTAGGTACAAAACCGGATTTAACACCCGAAGAATTAACTCAGGTAGCGCGTATTAAATTACGTGAAAAATACACCGAAGCCGAGGTGGGTGTAACGGGCGCTAATTTTTTAATTGCGGATGTTGGTGGTATTGCCATTACAGAAAATGAAGGCAATGGCCGTTTAAGTTGCGCATGGCCTAAAACACATATTGCAGTTGTGGGCATCGAAAAAATGATTCCTTCTGTTCATGATCTTCCTTTGTTTTGGCCACTACTAGCCACCTATGGCACGGGTCAGAAAGTAACGGTATACAATTCTATTTTAACAGGTCCTAAACAAGCGGGCGAGTCAGATGGTCCCGAAGAAATGTTTGTGATTTTATTAGATAACGGACGAACCAACTTACTTGCAAGCCCTACCGCACGTGAAGCACTTTATTGCATCAGATGTGGTGCTTGTTTAAACGCATGTCCGGTTTATAAAAATAGTGGTGGCCACTCTTACGAAACAACCTACAGTGGTCCAATAGGTAAAGTGATTACGCCGTATTTAAGTGGCGTAGATGAATACAAACACCTGAGTAATGCATCTTCTTTATGTGGCAATTGCACAGAGGTTTGTCCCATGCGAATTAATTTACACGAACTCTTATTAGATAACCGTCATGAAGCGGTAACACAAGGTACTAGCACACTTGCAGAGCGTGTTGCCTGGAAAGCTTGGATGGTAGCGAGTTTAAATAGACCCATGATGAATATGGGTAATGGTAAAATGAAAAACTGGGTAGTGAATAAAGTGTTTAAGGGATGGGCTGTACACCGCTCCGAACTTGACTTTACGCCAAAAACCTTCAATGAAATGTGGAAGGAAAAAACTACATCCCGTCAGCGTCCGTAACTGGTGTAATTTGCCTCCGTTGTGCCTTCATTGATTTGTTTACGAGGTATACCCCAGTAAGGGTTACAAATGAACCCACAAAAATGGGCAGGCTCAATTTTTCATTCACCATATAAGCACCTACAATGGTAGCCACAATTGGATTGATGTATGCATAGAGCGATGCAATGGCTGGCGGCAAATATTTCATGGTATAAATGAATGCTGCAAAAGCAATAATTGAACTTGCTACAATTAAATAAGCTATCACCATCCAGATGGTAAATGTTATTTCTTGTATAGGAATAGCTTTACCGGAAGCCAGTGCAAATGCACCTAAAAAAAAGCAACTTAAAAACATCTGCCAACCCGTTGCATAGTACGGGTTCATATCCATTTTATTGCGTGCAATAAATATGGTACCAAAGCTCCAGCTCAACATTGCAATAAGAGATACCACAACGCCTACAAAATAACCCACCGAGTTATGTACAGCAAGGTTTTCATAAAATACAATCCCAATGCCTATGATGCCTAATAACATGCCTTGGAAAGTGAGGGTTGTAATTTTTGTGTTGTTGTATTTTACTTTTTCAATGATAACAACACTTAATGGATATAGTGCGGCAATGAGTGCCGCAAGGCCACTCGGAATTTCTTTTAATGCATAGGTAGAAAAACCATTGGCAATTACAAATAGTAAAATAGACATGCCCAGTAGCCACTTGAATTCTTTAAAAGAGGGTAGCTTTTGTCCCTTCAATAAAAAAAATACAATTAATAGAAGGCCACCTAGCCCATTTCTAATAGCCGACAACTCAAAGGCAAGCATACCTTGTTTGATACCATACTTACTTGCCACCCAGGTAGTACCCCAAATGATGCTTGTGAGGCCAAGTCCTATGTATGCTTTTTGTTTGGTTGTCATGCGGGGTTAAAATTAATGTCTAAAATGACGAAGGCCTGTCATGACCATGGCTAGTTTATGCTCTACGCAATATTCGATACTGTCTTTGTCTCTTACTGATCCGCCTGGTTGAATAAATGCCTGGATACCTGCCTCATGAGCAATTTGCACACAATCGTTAAAAGGGAAAAAGGCATCAGATGCTAGCACGGCACCATGTAAATCAAAACTAAATTGATGTGCTTTTTCGATCGCGTGACGAAGTGCGTCGATACGGCTTGTTTGGCCACAGCCCTTACCTACCAATTGTTTATTTTTTACAAGTGCAATGGCATTGCTCTTTAGATGCTTACATACGAGGTTGGCAAAAATTAAATTTTCTTTTTCGTCATCTGTGGTAGTTCTACCACCCACTTCGTTCCAAGTATCAAAACCCCCGGTATCAGGCGCTTGCGCTAATACACCGTTTAGTAAAGATTTGCTTGGTGTTTTTAGCGCAGTTGTATCTCCAGTAAGTTGTAATAAAATTCTATTCTTTTTGCTTTTTAAAATATCAAGTGCAGCTGCTTCATAGTTTGGTGCAATGAGTACTTCAAAAAATATTTCATTGATAGCATTAGCAGTAGCAGCGTCGATGGTGTTATTGGTAACTAGTACGCCACCAAAAGCACTTTCTGAATCGCCACCTAGCGCTGCATCCCAAGCGTCTTTAACAGTGCTTCTAGTAGCAATGCCACAAACATTGGTATGCTTTATAATCGCAAACGTCGTTTCCGTAAATTCTCCAATCAGTTGTACGGCTGCGTCAACGTCTACTAAATTATTATAGGATAATTCTTTACCATTGAGTTGTGTAAAGAGTTCTTCTAAACGGCCTGTAAATGTAGCCCCCTGATGTGGGTTTTCGCCGTAACGAAGTATTTGTGTAGGTGCTGGATTAAAGTAATTGCTGATGGCAATGTCATAATGCATAACTACCTCAAAAGCTTTTGCAGCAAAGGCTTTCCTTTGTTCTATTGAAGTGGTTCCTGCTTGAGCAGCAAGCATGGTTTCAAGTACTGCGTAATCTTGTTTTGCAGCAATTACTACCAAGTCTCTAAAGTTTTTTGCAGCAGCTCTAATCATAGATGGTCCACCAATATCAATTTTTTCGATAATGGCTTTTTCTTCAGTTGTTGTAGCTAGTGTTTCTTCAAATGGATATAAATCCACGATTACTAAATCAATTTCAGGAATATGGTATTGTTCCATTTCAACGAGGTCTTGCGGCTCGTATCTACGACCTAAAATGCCGCCAAAAATAGCTGGGTGTAATGTTTTAACACGACCTCCTAAAATAGAAGGGTAGGTTGTTAGGCTTTCTACCGCAACACAAGTGATCCCCAAATCTTCTAAAAATTTTTGAGTGCCACCCGTCGAATAGATGGTTACGTTTTGAACGACTAATTGACGTGCTAAAGGCTCTAAACCATCTTTATAAAAGACAGAAATGAGCGCTGATTTAATTTTCTTTTCCATTGCTTGATTGGTGGACAAAAGCCCCTTGTTGAGAAACAAAATGATGCCGCAAATGTAGGTCCTCTGCCTCTTTTTTCCACGACTCCATTTTCCACAAAGGAATACTGCTGTCAAATACATACAGCGCGCCCTTAAACTGCTTTGCGAGTAAGGGTATAGGTGACTTTGACAGGTTACCAACTATAAGGATATCCACTTTTGATACGGGCACGGGGGCGTCTGTTAACGCTGGCATTTGACCAATGTATAAAATTCGGGTATGCCCAATGGTAAAAGCGCTATTACCAATTGGTAGCGAAGTCTCTTTTAGTTGCCCATACCGAAGGGTAACTTTTGACGTTTTGGGAACAAACCATACGGTTAGGGTTGTTTGGCTTTTCTCCTGCATATGATTAAAGCTATGGATGCTACAGCCAATCAGCAGCGCAGTTAAACCATAAAAGCACCATCTATTTTTTTTGGTTTGTATAAATAGCGTTACAGATACAATGAGGATAAAAAACAATAGTACCTCAGCCGTGTTGATGTGTAAATTACCAGTAGTGGCAAAAGGTAATGCATTCATTTTTTGGATGATCCAGTTCATGCTAGTGATGAGCAGGCTCGTTACTACAGACAAAGCTTTTCCCAAATAAGCAATATTGCCAAAAGGGAGCAGGAGCAAACACCCGTATAAAATAATACTAGAAAGTGGCACAACTATAAAATTGCTGAGTAAAAAATAATTGGGAAACTGATGAAAGTGATATACAACAAGTGGCAGGGTTAAAATTTGTGCACTTACTGTAAGGGCATTTAATTGCCAGCAGGCTTGTAGCCATTTGTATTTGAAATAGAGGGTATCAAAAATATTTTTTTGATACAAGACAATGCTAAGCACTGCTGCATACGAAAGTTGAAATCCAATATCCCATAAATAAAAAGGATGCAGCAGCAGTAAAAAAAACGCAGAGGCTGCTAGTGCGTTTAGTATGCTAGAATTTTGTTTTACAACGCTTGCTATAATAATAAATGAAAACATAACGGCTGCTCTAACAATGGAGGGGCCTGCGCCTGTTAGTAGCGCAAATCCCCACAACACTAGTAGCATAATAGGTGGTGCGGTCCATTTTTTTATTGCTGAATTTGGTAAACAACTAAAAATGCTAAGTAGTAAACCATAAATTAAGCCCAGGTGTAAACCACTAATAGCAATAACATGTATTACACCGGTATTGCTGTAGGCTTTCATTAAATCGGAATCGATGTCTTGTTTGTAACCAATTAAAAGTGCGGCTGCTACTGCTTTTTCTTGTTTACCCGTAATATTTTGTTGAAGACGGTTGCTAATATTTTGTTGTAGTACCTGTAAATATTGTTTACTTTTTTTGGTGGGCAGTAAAGTCCAAGTTCCTTTTGCCAGATACAGTTGATGCGTTATTTCATTTCTAAACAACCACTCTTTGTAATGAAAGCCGCCTGGGTTGTGCGTATCCGGCACTAAACTTGGTTGTATCGCAGTGGCTATATACCTGCCCGCTGTTAACTTAGGGATATGCGTGTTGCTGCTATCTACAGCTACACGCACAATTATTTTTATGTTCGTTTTTATTTCATGTTGCGCAGTGCCAATGCTTTCTATGATGGCTACCGTTTTATAGGTTTTGTTTTTTAATTGCAGCGGCTCCATTATCCGCATAATATACAAAGTGCCATTTTTACGCGCTGCTAGTAGTGCTGTTTCCTGATCCCGCGCTTGTAAAGTTTTTTGCATTACAGCAACACCAAGGCTTACAAATACAATTTGCAAAAAGACGCCTTGTATAAAATGGTATCGGTATTTTTTAAAATTGGATAACTGAGTAGTAGCTAAAAGTCCGGCAATAGAAAGGCCCGCTGCTACGTATACCGTGTTATTGATTTGAGCGTTTGTGAAAATGCCATGCAACAAATAATAGCAAGTAACAATTCCGGTTACGACTGGAAAAAGTAGTCTTGTAAAGGGTGCTTGATGCCAAAAAGGAGGCGCGGTTACGGACACGCTCAAACCTATGCACTATAATAGCATAAGCTTATACATCTATCTGTTCTGGTAGAAGGTTCCCCGTATTTACGCCTAACTTATTTAGATAAGTTCATGCTACGCTCTTTGTACAGCGTGCGGAAATAAGGATCGTGTAAATCTTTGATAAAACGAATCGCTTCTCCGGTACTTTTCATTTCTGGCCCTAACTCTTTGTTGACACCAGGGAATTTATCGAAACTAAATACAGGCTCTTTAATAGCATAGCCGTCTAGTTTTTTAACCATGGTAAAGTCGGTGAGTTTGTTGGCGCCAAGCATTACTTTGGTCGCAATATTCAAGTACGGAATTTGATACGCTTTTGCAATAAATGGCGTTGTTCTAGAAGCTCTTGGATTTGCTTCAATCACAAACACTTGACCATTTTTAATAGCGAACTGAATATTAATAAGACCTCTGATATTTAATGCACGCGCAATTTTTTCGCTGTAGAATTCCATTTTTTCTACAATCATTGGCGTTAAGTTAAACGCTGGTAATACCGCGTTACTATCGCCACTATGAATACCTGCTGGTTCAATATGTTCCATCACACCCATGATGTGAAAAGTTTCACCATCAAAAATGGCGTCCACTTCTGCTTCTTGACAACGGTCTAAGAAATGGTCAATTAAAATGGTATTACCTGGAATATGTTTTAATAAACTGATAACCGCTTTTTCTACTTCTTCGTCATTGATTACAATACGCATGCGTTGTCCACCAATAACGTAGCTAGGTCTTACAAGTACAGGATAACCTACTTTGTTGGCTACTTCAATGGCTTCTTCTGCAGTATGCGCCGTGCCATACGAAGGGTACGGAATTTCTAATTCTTTTAATAGATCACTAAAACGTCCACGATCTTCGGCCATATCTAGGCTTTCAAAAGAAGTACCAATAATGCGAATGCCTTTTTCGTGTAAACGCTTGGCTAATTTAAGTGCTGTTTGACCGCCCAATTGAACAATGATACCATAGGGCTGCTCTAGTTCAATGATTTCCCACAAATGCTCCCAAAATACCGGCTCAAAATATAATTTGTCGGCCATATCAAAATCGGTAGAAACTGTTTCGGGGTTACAGTTAACCATAATGGCTTCGTAACCACTTTCTTTAATAGCAATTAAGCCTTGTACACAACAATAATCAAACTCGATACCTTGGCCAATTCTATTGGGGCCGCTACCAAGTACAATTACTTTTTTCTTACCTGAGGGTATGGATTCGTTGGAGTTGAGAGTAGGTTGAGTCATTATTTACAAATTGTGCAAATTTAAGGTACCGGCGCAATTTATTCGTGTAAATTTTGAAATACTTCTTAGATGCTTATGCACAGGGCCTTTTGGGGCTTATTTGAGTAGCGGAAGCTCCTCCCAGCGGGTAGTATAGCGGGGACTTCGCATTTCTTGTCGCATTTTCCAGTTGCGGGTAGTGCCGCTAGCGGCAAATTTTAAAATATCACCTCGCATCGAAAAATTGATATTGTCTACCGCTTCCATGAGGGCACGCCCTTTGGCTAGTTTTTCGATACTGGTAGGCACTGCTACAAACAAATTTCCCTGAATCACCGATTCGGGTACGATATCACTTAAAATGACCCCCGCTTTTTTGTAGGTTTTGCCTGCTTCAAATAAGCTTCTTACCAGCTCGAGGGCAGGTTTTACGAGTTCGTTGGTAAGCGCCGAGGCAAGCGGTAAGCGGATGCTAGCGGTTTTGGTAGGACCATGCCGGTAATAACTGCCTTTTACTTCTTGTTTGGGCACAATTAATACGGTAATGCCGCGCGCCGCGGCGTGTTGTCTACGGAGTTTTTCTGCGGTCCTTGCCATATAGGTGGCCACCGCTTCTTCCAACTCATGAAGCGTAGTAACGGGGTTTCCAAACATGCGCGTGGTAGCAATCATGTGTTTGGTAACTCTTTCTGATTGCATATCAATGCAAGGAAATCCTTTCAGTTCTCTAAACAGACGCGCACCTACCACACCGCCTAATTCTTGGTGCGCCCAATTTTCGGTGCGCAGTGTTAAATCGTAAGCAGTGTTAATACCGTAGCAACTTA
>JAOASV010000065.1 GCA_030158535.1 Sediminibacterium sp. | reverse complement strand
CAGCAGCCATGATATGAGGAATATTTAAATAAGAATCAACCCCTTTAGGCTTACCAATACAAACAGCTTCATCGGCAAATTTTACGTGCAAGCTATCTTTATCGGCAGTAGAATAAACGGCTACGGTTTTAATACCCATTTCTCTACAGGTACGAATAATACGAAGCGCAATTTCACCTCTATTGGCAATCAATATTTTATTGAACATCTTTTGAATTTAAAGTTTAAGAAAGACCCTTCTTATTTGTTTGGCTCAACCAAAAATAGAGGTTGATCAAACTCTACAGGACTTGCGTCTTCAACAAGTACTTTAACAATGGTTCCTGAAATTTCACTTTCAATTTCATTAAATAGCTTCATCGCTTCAATGATACAAACCACTTTACCAGCAGCAACTTCGGTACCTACATCAGCAAGTAAAGGTTTGTCTGGAGAAGGTCTTCTGTAAAAAGTACCAATCATTGGACTTTTAATGGTAATTAGGTTGTCAGCTTTTGGAGCAGCAGCAGGAGCTGGCCCGCTTGCAACTGGAGCAGCCGCAGGTGCTGCAGCAGGAGCTGGTGCATAAACAGCCTGGCTAGGTGCAGCGGTATAGGTAACCGCAGCCTCTTCTTTTTGCTTGATGGTAACTTTACCATCTTTATCTTCTATACTGATTTCGCCAATATTACTTTTATTGACAATTTTGATTAATTCGTGAATTTGCTTTAAGTCCATTTTTACGGTTTTTGGGGTAAATTGGGGTTATTTTGATCAATTTCGGGGGCAAAATAGGCATTTTTTGCCAAAAAAAGGGGAAAATTGAATTTTCCCCTTTTTTATTTATTAACGTTAAATGTTATTCTTTTACTCTTTCTACGTAGTCACCAGATTTGGTATTTACGCGGATTAACTCACCTTCTTCTACAAACAAAGGAACCATTACAGTCGCTCCTGTTTCAACAGTTGCTGCTTTTAGGGCTCTTGTTGCAGTATCGCCTCTTAATCCTGGCTCACAATAGGTGATTTTTACTACAATCTTTTCTGGTAATTCAGCACCAATGGCTTGGTCAGTTTCGGTATTGATAAATACAAAAACTTCTGAACCGTCTTTTAAAAACTGCGGCGCATCAATCATTTCTTCTCCCAAAGCAATTTGCTCGAAAGTCTCATTATTCATAAGGTTGAAGCCACTTTCGTCTTTGTATAAAAACTGGAAAGCTCTTTTTTCTACACGTACCGGATAAATGGTTTCACCACTATTCCATGTTTTTTCGATAGATCTTTTATTGTCTACCCCTTTTAATTTAGCCCAAACCTTTGCTGCTGCACGGGCTGTCTTGTTTTCGCCAAATTCAACAACTGAATATAAGCTGCCGTCTAATTTAAGAATCACCCCACGTGAGATGTCTGAAGTAGTTGCCATGTGTTTAATTTTAAAATGAAGACTTCTGCAAGTCGAGCGCAAAAGTAGGGATTGAACGGGATATTTTCGTAAAGTTTAATGGGAAAGAAGGTAAGGTATTGTTTTTCACCTATTTTTGCGGCAAATAAAATACCGAGACCACTATGTCAGTATTAGTTAATAAGAATTCGAAAGTAATTGTTCAGGGATTTACCGGAACAGAAGGTACGTTCCACGCTACCCAAATGATTGAATACGGCACCAACGTTGTTGGTGGTGTAACCCCAGGAAAAGGTGGTAGCACGCATTTAGATAAGCCTGTATTTAACACTGTAGCGAACGCTGTTGCATCAACTGGTGCCAATGTAAGTATCATTTTTGTACCTCCTGCATTTGCAGCAGATGCAATTATGGAAGCAACCGATGCGGGCATCGAACTAGTTGTTTGTATCACAGAAGGTATTCCAGTTCAAGACATGGTAAAAGTTAAAAACTACTTACTAGGAAAAAATACAAGACTTATTGGACCTAACTGCCCTGGCGTAATTACAGCCGGTGAAGCTAAAGTAGGTATCATGCCAGGTTTTATTTTTAAGCCAGGACGTATTGGTATCGTTTCAAAAAGCGGAACCTTAACCTATGAAGCTGCAGACCAAGTGGTAAAAGCAGGCATGGGTATTTCAACAGCTATTGGTATTGGTGGCGATCCAATTATTGGAACCCCTACTAAAGACGCCGTTGCACTTTTAATGAACGACCCTGAAACCGATGGTATCATTATGATTGGTGAAATTGGTGGTAGCATGGAAGCAGAAGCAGCTGAGTGGATTAAAGCCAATAAAACAAAGCCTGTTGTAGGTTTCATTGCTGGTCAAACAGCGCCTCCGGGCAGAAGAATGGGCCACGCTGGTGCAATTGTGGGTGGTGCTGATGATACAGCAGCAGCTAAAATGAAAATCATGGCAGCTTGCGGTATTCATGTAGTAGCAAGTCCTGCAGATATTGGAAAAACAATGGCAGAAGTTATTAATAAATAATTACAATTTTTATTAGAAGCCTGTAACTTTTGTTGCAGGCTTTTTTTTGCCCATCAATACTTAGATTTACAACTATGAAGCGCCTACAAAAGCAATCTCTTTTATTGATTTTGATATTTATTGGTTGCCATTTTTATGCAGCATCGCAAGTTGTAATCACGGGCAGCCATGCATCTTTTTTAAGAGAAGGTGATAAGTCATTTATCACTGCTACTCTAACCAATAAAAGCGGCAAACCAGTTACAGGGCAGGTTCATTTAGCACTTTTCAACCCTACTACTAATAGTCCAGTAGATGGTTGGTTCCAAAATGTTTTCCCATCACAGTTTTATAGTATTGCCCCTGGATCTGAACTACGCATTCAGTTTCCGATACAAGCAGCCTTTGGTTATATACAAATGCTTCGATATCAATTAGAAGCTACAGTATTAGAAAACAAAAAAGAAGTGGTAGCAACTTCTACATACAAAGATAGTTTTCAGGTATACACCAATAGAATACTTGTTTCAGATTCTATCCTGATTAAATCTAGTAAAGACACGATTATAAAGGGCGTTTTTGCTTCACTCCTTCAAGCCCCAGAAAGCAGCACGCATAACAGTTTACGTATTTCGTTTGCCGCATCTTCCCCAATTGATTATTGGAAACTACAAATGGGCAAGAAACAATTTACAACAGCCGGTCGTGATCGTTTTGACACATCGCTACTCAGTGATTTTATAAGTAATGACATGGCGAATTATACACTTCAAACAAATAATTCTGGTGCAGTAAATAACCTACAAACAAAAATTGTTTGGTCGCATTATAACAAAATTGAAAAGCCGGTTTATAAAAGTGCGCTCTTTAGTTTACAAAAAACAATTCAACAAAAAATAAAAGGACGCTGGATTGATATACCCGAAAATGCTACACTACATATAGGCGATACACTTAACGTTACGCTAACCATTAATACACCAACGGCTTTTGAGAAGATATCAATTGAGGAAAACACCATGGGAAGCGCTAAACGCCAATTTTTGCAAAATACTGGCGAAAAAAAATACACAGATTATTTTACAAAAGAGATTGGCTATAAAAGTTTAGCAAAGCAGGTATTCAGTTACCACTATATACTTACAAACGCTGGCGTTTTTAATACGGGTAATACTTTTGTAAACATT
>JAOASV010000064.1 GCA_030158535.1 Sediminibacterium sp. | reverse complement strand
TCGTTTAAACGAATATGGTATCCAAAAAATGATTGAAGTAAAAAAGACTTGTTATTAGCCTCTTGTGTAAAATTGGGCGGCCTACTATCAAAAACAATAGTGCCCTTTATTACCTTGCTGTCAAAAGCAATGTCAATATGATTTGTACGTGGATTTAAAACATCTACTTGTGCCTCAAAAACATCAATGGGATAAGATGCGATAGTCGCCTGTACTAAATTATAAAAATCGATGCTTTTTATACAGTAGTAAGGTTGATCCTGAATGGATTGAACCTTGGTTGCATTTGTTTGAACAAACTGATACTGATAACTAATGATAGAGGAAAGATCTTTAACGATAGACGCATCCGGTGTAGACCAAAAACAATAGGTTTTATCGTTGGTATTTTTTTGTGCCTTTTCAATAACAGCAATGCGCTTTGTTTGGTGGAATCCTCTTTTAATGAACTCTAATAACATAAGTCCATTGGAAGCACCCATTCCAATAAAAACATAATCATACTGGATGACGCTGGTATTGGCATTATAATTTTGGTCTGACAACATGCAAGCAAAAAACGATAACGTTCAAAAAATAAAAGGCGAGGTGTGCAATAAATACATACCTCGCCTTTTTAAAAACTATTGAAAGAATTAATCTTGAGATCTGCTTAATGAATAGATCACTAAACCAAATCCAATTTTGTTGATTGCATCAGCAACGTTGTAAACGATATCCATGTAGTGTGAAGCTAAAGCAGCATCAGCAACTAATTGAATACCAAATAATCCACCTGGAGTTCCTAGGATGTAACCTAAAGGATAGATAGCCCATCCAACAAGTACGAACCAAGCAAGTGTTTTTGTTGCTTTTGCAACTTGTGCACCAGCAGTTTGAGCAAGTTGAGAAACTTCGCCAAACCATACTAAGTAAACAATGTAGAAATAAGCAGCACCAGAGATTACTCCCCAGATTACACTACTTCCTCTATAAATCGTTTCACCGAAGTAACCAGTTACAAGCATTACTAAAGAAGCGAAAATCAACTTCCATAATAAACCTTGTTTTGCACCAGCCTTTTTTGTGATTAAGTAGAACTCAACGCACATAAGAGGCACAGTTAAGATCCAGTCTACATATCTGAAGAAAGTAGGTGAATCACCAGTTGCTAGATTGTATCCTCTCATGTAGTAGTAGTGTACTGCTGCGATGAAAGTAATCAAACCAGAAACTAGAACAGAAGTTCTCCATTTTGTTGGAGTTGAATTCAACTCAAAAAAGAAGAATACAGATGCGGCCATCATGGCCATTGTTCCGATAAAAAACGTAAACGCTACGTAATTGTCGGAGGCGATTTTTAGGTGTTCCATAGGGCAAATGAATTTGTTTAGAGTAATTTAACAAGTATTTTGTTTAATTGTTGCATTGAAAACATACACAGTAGTGCGGAATTACCCAGTTTTGTTAAATATGAACTACACAATGCTAAACAAAACCGATGTAATAGAATGAATAACAGCCTTATAGGAAACTTAAAGTAATATGAAAAAAAAGAATAAAAGTTTATAATTTGTGAATTGGATAAAAATCAATAGAAAACAAGTAACACTAAACCATTAAATAGCTATCAATCAGCATTTTAGTAAAACAGCTTTTATTAAAATTAATTGGGATAGGGTAAAATTGAGCTACAAATGAAAAACGATATTGACAACTATATCGAAAGCTTTCCGCCAGTTTTACAAAAACAATTGAAAGAAATAAGAGCCATCATTAAAGCAGCAGCCCCTGAAGCACAGGAACTTATCAGTTATTGCATGCCAGCATATAAGCTAAATGGCGTGCTTGTTTATTTTGCAGGCTATAAAGGACATATTGGTTTTTACCCAACCCCTTCTGGTATCAAACAATTTTTACCAAAAATTCAGGCATACAAACATTCCAAGGGTGCAGTTCAATTTCCAATTGATCAACCATTACCAAAAAAACTGATCAAAGAGATAGTAGTGTTTAGGATTAAAGAAAACAACCGCAAGTTTATTTAAACATACTAGGATGCATTTCGTCCCAACCAGTTGCTTCTTGATACGCTTTTGCAATTCTTAAAATGCTTGCTTCGTCATAAAGCTTTCCAACAAAGCTGATGCCTACCGGTAAATTGTTTCGCTTATCAAATCCTACAGGCACACATACCACAGGGTTTCCAGTTAAGTTAGTTATGGCTGATTGATTACCATCTCCTCTGGATGGACAAATAATGGCATCATATGGCGCAACCGCTTCATTAACATCTTTCATGAGTATAAAGCGGTGACGCTGCGCATTCACATATTCGACAGCAGGCACAAAACGGGCCGTTCTAAATTGATTGGGCCAATCATTTTTTGTTTGACGTGTAAGCGCATCATCTTGGTTAGAACGGGTAAGGTCATCAAATTGTGCAGCACATTCTACCCCAATAACAACGTCCATAATATTGAATTTATAAACGCCGCTATCCGGAAAATTTACTGGAATTAACGTAGCGCCCATTTTTTCAAACGCTTTTAAAGCGGCCCATTCTGCTCTTGTGGTATCTTTGATTTTATCGAAATAATTTTTAGCATAAGCAATACGGTAATTTTTAATTGGCTTTACGGCGTCATAATTAAAAGGCATATTTACCGCAGACAAATCTTTACCATCGGTACCATGCAAATAATTAAATACAACCGCAGCGTCTGCAGCAGATCTACAAATAGGACCTACTTTATCTAAACTATAACTTAATGCCATAGCGCCAGATCTACTAATGGTTCCAAATGTGGGCCTTAATCCAGTTGCCCCACAAGTAGTTGAAGGTGAAACAATACTACCCCATGTTTCCGTACCAATAGCAAAAGGCACGAGTCCTGCAACCGTTGCAGAGGTTGATCCCGCAGATGAACCAGAAGACCCATATTTTAAATTCCACGGATTTTTAGTGCGTCCACCATACCAGTAATCACCCATGGCAAGTGCCCCGAGTGTAAACTTAGCTATTAGCACTGCGCCCGCTTCTTTTAGTTTTGAATACACGTAAGCGTCTTCGTCTATCATTTGATTTTTATAAGGCTCGGCGCCCCAGGTTGTTTTTGTGCCTTTAACTGCAAATAAGTCTTTAAGTCCATAAGGGATGCCGTGTAAGAGTCCTCGGTATTTTCCTGCAGCAATTTCAGCGTCTGCTTTTTTAGCCTGGTCAATGGCAAGTTCTTCAGTTAAGCTAATTAAACACTGTAATGTATCGCCATAATTTTTGATACGCTCAATAAAAAAAGAGGTAAGCGCAACAGAGGTTATTTTTTTATTTTTTATTAAGTAGGCTAATTGCTCTATCGAATAAAATGCGAGATCATTTTTATTTGCAGGTAGAGTAGCTGCAATTGAAGGCCCCCATTTAACGGGCTGCTGCATAGTATTAAACTTCATGCCAGGCACAACAGGCGTTTGCCACATACTTAGCGGCGTTGCATTATTTAAAGTAAGCTTGTGCATACTTTTATAATTGTATAAATTATCTTTTACATCGGAATAGAGTGTGTCAATTTCTTTTTGACTAAAAGTTAAATCAAAAACTTTTGCTACAC
>JAOASV010000063.1 GCA_030158535.1 Sediminibacterium sp. | reverse complement strand
CTGTAAGGCTTTTAGCACATCATGATGACTCATTTTTTCGAGCTTACAAATATGCGCTACTTCTGGGGGTCCAAGTGCGTGTAGCTTAAGTGATGGATATTCCTGCTTGATTTCTCTAAATGTCTTGGTATAAAAATCGAGTCCTAAACCAGGATGATGTCCACCTTGTAACAATAACTGATCACCACCATAAGCAAGTGTTTCTTCAATTTTTTTACGGTAGGTAGGCATGTCTGTGATATACGCATCGGCGTGTCCTGGAATTCTGTAAAAATTACAAAATTTACAATTGGCCACACACACGTTGGTGGTATTTACATTACGGTCAATTTGCCAACTTACTTTACCATGGGGTACCTGAATTTTACGGAGTTCGTCTGCTACGTGCATGAGCTCGGTGAGGGGGGCATGTTCAAATAAAAACATCCCTTCTTCGATGGTTAAAAACTCAAAATTGAGGGCCTTTTGGTATAAATCTGCTAATTGCATGCTTGCTTATTTTAAATAATGGGTACAAAGGTACTACCGAATAGTTCAAGTTTTAAAAATAGCTAACAGCGTTGTATGTACTTTTGCAGTCTATTTTAAGTATTATGATTCAATTCGATCGCTTTGTATTAGACAACGGATTAAGGGTTTTGGTTCACGAAGACCCTTCAACACCCATGGCGGTGGTAAATGTGATGTATGATGTGGGGGCAAGAGACGAGGATCCGGCCCAAACCGGCTTTGCGCATCTATTTGAGCACCTCATGTTTGGCGGCAGCGTAAACATTAAAGATTATGACGAGCCTCTGCAACGCGCGGGTGGCGAAAACAATGCCTATACCACCAACGATTTAACCAACTACTATTGCCAGTTGCCGGCTCAAAATATTGAAACCGCTTTTTGGCTGGAGAGTGACCGTATGTTAAGCTTAGCATTTAGCGAAAAAAGTTTAGCAACGCAGCGTAAAGTGGTGTGTGAAGAATTTAAAGAACACTATATCAATAAACCCTACGGTGATGTTTGGCATAAAATGCGCACCCTCGCTTACACAGTGCATCCGTATAGATGGATGACTATTGGTAAGGAACTATCGCATGTAGAAAATGCAAAAATAGATGATGTTAAAAATTTCTTTTTCAAACATTACCGTCCTGTTAATGCAATTTTAGTGGTGGCAGGTAATGTTAAATTGGAGCAGGTAAAAAGGTTGGCAGCAAAATGGTTTGGTCCTATCGATATGGGCACAAAATACGAACGTCAATTACCTATAGAACCTGTACAAACCGAAGCTAGAAAATTAGAAGTGCAGGCTAATGTTCCACTCGATGCTTTTGTAAAAACATGGCATATGGACGCCAGGTTATCACCTGGTTATTACGCAGCAGATTTACTAACTGAAATACTGGGAGGTGGCGCTGCATCTAGGTTGTATCAGATACTCGTAAAAGAAAAACAATATTTTTCTAGCATTGATTGTTATCATTTTGGAAGTTTAGATGCGGGTCTTGTTGCGGTAGATGGAAAACTTGTTAAAGGTGTTTCTATGGAAAATGCAGTGAAGGCAGTAGACGAAGAAATTGAAAAATTAAAAGCTACAAAAATTGAAGCAAAAGAATTACAAAAAGTAATCAATAGAACAGAGAGCGTGATTGCTTTTGAAGACATGAGTGTGATGAGTAGAGCCAGTAGTATTGCGCTTTATGAATTACTTGGTGATGCGGATATGATGAACACCGAATTTCAAAAATACCAAGCCATTGGTATTGACGATATTCATGCATATGCCAATTCAATTTTTGATAACAACAATTCAAATACACTCTTGTATCACGCTCAATAAAAAATGACATGTTAGATAGAAAAATAATTCCAACGATAGAAGAGGCGGTTCATTTTGATTTGCAATTAAAAAATTGTGACCGGTTTGCACTGGACAATAAAGTGCCGGTATATGCCATGAACGCTGGAGCACAGGATGTGGTGATGGTAGAATGGATATTTGACGCTGGTAATTGGTATGATAAGCAACCCATGGTGGCCGCTACCACTAATTTTTTGATCAAAAACGGCACGACTTCAAAAACGGCCTATCAAATCAATGATTTTTTTGAATTTCATGGGGCGTATTTAAATAGAAGTTGCTACAATGAAACGGCAAGTATTACCCTACACTGTTTAAGTAAACATTTGGAAACCTTGCTTCCGGTGGTGCGTGAAATTATTGAAACCAGTATTTTTCCAGAAGAAGAATTAGCGATCTATATCCAAAATCAAAAGCAGCGTTTGTCGGTTAATTTGCAAAAATGTGATTTTATCGCTAACCGTTTAATTGATGAATATTTATTTGGAATCAATCATCCATACGGTACGTATTCTGATGCTAAAGATTATGACGCGCTTAACACAGATTTATTAAAAGCCTTTTACAAACAGTATTATTTAAACGGCTCTTGTAAAATTTTTGTAGCTGGAAAAATGCCTACTGGTTATGAATCGATGCTTAACAAAGCCTTTGGTACACTGCCTTTGCACGCAGATACACCAGTGGTGGTGGAGCATCCTATTGTAACAGCTGCACAAAAAAAGGTGGAAATTATTAATGATGAAAATGGTGTGCAAGGTGCTATTAGAATGGCCAGACCTTTTCCAAATAGACACCATCCCGATTTTCAAAAAGCGCATGTACTCAATACACTCTTTGGTGGATTTTTTGGTTCTCGACTGATGAGTAATATTAGAGAAGACAAAGGATATACCTATGGCATTCATAGTTATTTTCAAAATCATGTGCACGCTAGTGCCTGGATGATTAGTACGGAAGCCGGCCGTGATGTTTGCGCGGCTACCATAGCAGAAGTCCTAAAAGAAATGGAGCTACTCCGTAATGAGTTAGTGGATATGGAAGAATTGAATCTGGTGCGTAATTATATGATTGGCTCTTTACTAGGAGATTTGGATGGTCCTTTCCAACTGATAGGCCGCTGGAAAAACTATGTACTAAACGGGCTGGACGAAAATTACTTTTATAAGAGTATCGAAACCATCAAATCAGTAACTCCTCAGGAGCTGCAAAGACTTGCCAATACCTACCTACAACCGGATGATTTTTACGAACTAGTGGTGATTTAAGGGTAGATCTCTGTCGATTTCTACGAACTGGCGGCGATTCGGAATTTTATTTTCGGAATATTTTTTTATCCAAATAATTGATTTTCAGTTATTTGGATATTTTTTGCCACTACGTTTCAAAAATATTTAGTACTATGTTTTGCATAGTACTAAATAAATCCCCATCTTTGTGTTTCAATTAACAGCAATGGATATTCAAAACACACAATCGCAAATGCGGAAAGGGGTTTTAGAATTTTGCATCCTGTCTATCATTAATAGAGGTGAAGTATATCCGAGTGATATTATTGACCAAATGAAAACAGCTAATTTGCATATTCTAGAAGGGACTTTGTACCCACTACTAACCAGGCTCAAAAATGCTGGCTTACTAAATTACAGATGGGTAGAAAGTGTGAGTGGGCCACCACGTAAATATTTTGTAATGACAGATGCAGGCAAAGAAGCTTTTTCTGTTTTATTACAAACTTGGAACGATATGGCAAATGCCGTTTCATTATTAACACAACCAACAACCCCTAACACCGAAGCGTAACCGCTTTAAAATTTTGATCCATGAAAAAAGTAATCAATATAAATTTCCAAGGTCGTATCCTACCTATTGAGGAAGCGTCTTACGAAACATTACAACAATACATAGAAAGTTTACGTCAATATTTTGACGCCGAAGAAGGCCGAGATGAAATTATCAACGACATCGAATGCCGGATTGCAGAACTATGTGACGACCGTTTAAAAAAAGGCGCCGTATGCATTACCGAAGATGATATGCGTTTAATTATCGAAAGTATTGGTCGTCCCGCTGATTTTGAGGCACAGGATGGCTTTGAGGCAAGCGCTAGTGCAAGCAGCTCAAACGCAAAGCAGGACCAGTTTTCAGACAATGGTAACGATCCACAAAAAAGATTATACCGTGATGAGCAAAACAAAGTGATTGGTGGTGTTTGTGCGGGCATAGCTAATTATTTAAAATTAGATCCAGTACTTGTACGTGTATTATGGGTACTGTTATTTGGCATTTCAATTTTTGCATACGTACTTTTATGGATAGCGGTTCCAAATACTTCAACCACTCAAATTGGTGGTGCACGAAAAAGATTATTTAGAGACATTGATGCTAAAGTGATTGGTGGTGTTTGTGCTGGCTTGTCTAAATATTTTGATATTAGAGTTAGATACATTCGACTTTTATTTTTAGTGCCAAGTATACTACTCGTATTAAATTGGAACCATTTTCATTTGTTTCAATTTTGGGAATTTGATGACTTCCCTAATTTTATTGAATTAACATTTAGCCCGAGCGCTGTATTTGTATACATTGTACTTTGGTTAGTGCTTCCAGAAGCTAAAACCACTGCCGATAAATTAGAAATGCGTGGCGAAAAGGTAGATATCAATAGTATTAAAAATACCATTCAAACCGATATGGAAGGGTTTGGCAAAAGAGCACAAAGCTGGGGTTCCAATATGTACAATAAGACCCAAAAAAATGAGTCTCAAACAACTACGGCTACTTCAAATGCAGTGCCAGAACCTGCACAGCCCGGAGGTTGCTTGCATTTTGCAGGTCGTACCATTACCATTTTATTTAAAGCCTTTGTATATTTTGTTTTAGGGATTATTACCCTCTCTGTTTTAGCGGCTTTATTTGGTATAGGTATTGCAACTACTGGATTACTTCCATTACGCCGTTTTATTCTAGAAGATGGTGCTCACAACTGGTACGCATTTGCAATCATTGTATTTTTTATCTGGGTGCCAGTTATTGGAATAGTTACCGCTATTATCAGAAAAATTGCGGGTATTAAAAAAGCAAATGTGTGGGTGCGCGGAGGATTTTGGTCATTATGGGCATTAAGTTGGGTATTTATTCCACTCTTTTTTGCTACGCTTACCAAAAGTTTTTCTAAACAAAATGAACCTCAAGAAGAAGTATACAAACTTGCAAACGCGAAGGTGAATTATTTAGAAATAAGCGCGCAACAAAAACTCAAATATTACAATCATTCTTGGTTAAAATTAGAACCCTTTACTTTCTTTGATAGCGATACCGTATATGTAAGAAATTTACGCATTCGCATTGTAAAAGCAGCTGCTGATAGTTTTGAAGTTAAGTATGTACGTATTAGTAATGGTAAAACAGTAGCGGAAGCAGAGCGTCTTGCGAGCAAAATTAATTTTGATCTCAATCAAGAGGACAGCAGTTTATTTTTAGACAAAGGTATTGCGATTAATAAAACCGATAAATTTAGAAACCAGCATGTTATCATGACACTTGCTGTTCCCGTAGGTAAGCGATTTAAAATTACCAATAGAGCATGGGAGCAAGTAAAAGTGAGCGTTAATAAAAAAGGATTCCGCTCTCAAACAGGCCCTAATATTGATTTTGCATTAGATGGTGATAATTCAGATTGGTACAACGACTCGGATGCATTTGATTATGACTATGATGTAGAATACATCATGACGCCAACGGGTTTAGAAAAAGTAAAAGGTCAGCCAAGTGATGGTGATAGCGAAGACCCTGAACAATTAAAATCTAGACTTGAAGAATTAAAACGCGAAAGTGAAAAAATCGAAAACGATTTAAAGAAAACCTGGGAGCAAAAGCAAAAAGAAGCGGACGAGATTAAAAAACAGTTGGACAAAAAAGGCGATACCATCAAGCGAAATTCAACAAAAAATGAAGCGACTGTTTCGGATACCGTAAAAGCAATTGCTTTTGGATTTGATGCGATCAAACTGTTGTTTTCTAGGTTTCAGTCTTAACCAATTATTCGCATAGAATATGGATAAACCCCTTATTTTTGCAGGCAATATAAAGTACTGCTATGAAAAATACTCCGTTTACCCATAAGCACCTCGCACTTGGCGCGAAAATGGCTGAATTTGCTGGTTATAACATGCCTATTAGTTATTCAGGCATCAATGACGAGCATGCTGCTGTAAGAAACAATGCAGGGGTGTTTGATGTAAGTCATATGGGGGAGTTTATTTTAAAAGGAGCGGGTGCATTAGACCTTATCCAGCGCGTTACCTCTAACGATGCTTCGGTACTTACCAATGGGCATGCCCAGTACAGTTGCCTTCCCAACGAAAACGGTGGTATTGTAGACGATTTACTGGTGTATTGTGTTGAAGTCAACAAAGTATATATGTTGGTTGTAAACGCATCTAATATTGAAAAAGATTGGAACTGGATTGTTTCAAAAAATACAGCGGGTGTAGAAATGCACAACATTAGCGACAAAACTTGTTTGCTTGCTATTCAAGGTCCAAACGCTACAAAAATATTACAGCCACTAACACAAATGGATATTTTAAACCTGCCTTATTATACGTTTACAAAAGGTGTTTTTGCAGGTGTAGAAAATGTACTGGTAAGTGCAACTGGTTATACGGGATCTGGCGGCGTAGAAATTTATTTTGAAGATACTGATGGCGCTGCAGAAAAAATTTGGAATGCTATTTTTGAAATTGGAACGCCTCAAGGACTTAAACCCATTGGACTTGGCGCACGTGATACACTCCGTTTAGAAAAAGGATTTTGTTTATATGGAAATGATATTGACGACACGACGTCTCCACTAGAAGCGGGTCTTGGTTGGATTACAAAATTCACCAAAGATTTTACCAATAAATCATTTTTTGAACAGCAAAAAGCGGCGGGTGTTACTAAAAAATTAGTAGGCTTTGAAATGATCGATAGAGGTATTCCAAGACACGATTATATCATTAAAAATGAAGCGGGTGAAACCATTGGTAAAGTTACTAGTGGTACACAAGCACCAAGCCTACAAAAGGCTGTGGGACTGGGTTACGTGGCTTCTGCACACGCTACGGTAGGTTCTGAAATTTATATTGATATCAGAAACACACCCGTAAAAGCAAAAGTGGTAAAGTTCCCTTTTGCGTAATAATGCTTTCTAGTTATTAGAATTTATACTCGAATCTTACAGACGCGTTTGCATCTGTGTAATTAATGTTTCTATTTGTTTATCGCAAATATGAAAACACTTAATTATGAATGCAATTAAAAACAAAGTCCAGCTTATTGGACACTTAGGTCAAACGCCCGAAATCACCAACTTCGAAGGTGGGCGCAAAGTAGCCAACCTCAATTTAGCCACCAACGAAATTTACAAAGACGCCAACGGTGAAAAAGTAACCGAAACACAGTGGCACTCCGTTGTAGCCTGGGGCAAACTAGCCGAAATCGCCGAAAAATATTTAGTAAAAGGTATCGAAATAGCCATTGATGGCAAACTCGTCAATAGAAATTATACCGATAAAAACGGCGTAAAAAAATACGTCACCGAAGTGCACGCCAACGAACTTTTAATACTTACAAAAAAAGGATAGCCCCTCTGTTCTTTTTTATGGCCAGTGCAAATGCACTGGCCTTTTTATTTTCATTCATTTGGCTTTATATTTGCAGCCTAATGAATCAGTCCAAACCACATTTACATACCATATTATCGCCCAAATTGTTAGAACTATACGATGTCAGTGATTGCATTGTTGTTGTTATTGACGTATTTAGGGCAACTTCTACTATTGCTACAGCTCTATACAATGGTGCTGATCGTATCATTCCTGTAGACAATGTAAACAAGTGTATCGAAGTAGGTAAAGCAACTGGTGGTATTACTGCTGGCGAACGAGATGGAAAAATTATTGAAGGACTTTCTTATGGTAATTCACCTGCCGAATATCCACGTAGTTTTATAGAAGGCAAAACACTGGTTCTTACAACAACCAATGGCACCAAGCTTTTGCACATGGCGCTTAACAATGGTGCGGATCAAATTATTACGGGTTCTTTTCCTAATTTATCGGCAGTTTGTGCGCATTTGATTGCGCAAAACAAGCCGGTTGTACTCGGTTGCTCTGCATGGAAAGACCGCGTTAATATTGAAGACGCCTTATTTGCGGGTGCTGTGATCGAGCAAATTAAAGACCACTTTACCATCCACTGCGATAGTTCACTTATGGCAAATGATTTATACAATTTGCATAAGGCGGATATTACGCAGTTTATCCAAAAAACCACCCATTGGCACCGTTTGGCATCTTATGGGCTAGAAGCAGACCTAACCTACTGTGTTACCACAGACGTGGCTCCGGTGCTTCCGATCTACAAAAACGGAGATTTAGTACGCGCCAATTAGCAGCTTTTTCGTACTTTCGCAAATTGCCCTTTTTAAACAGGGTGCAATTTAGAACAGCACTATGGCGCTACCTTACTTGGTCAAACATATTTATAATAACGGTACCGAAGAGGTAATCAGAAGAGGCAAGAAAATTCATGCGTTGGGTAATGTAGAATTACTCGAGTATGACGACCTCATGGGTAATGTCAATTTTCGTGTTAAGGATGATGGCTATGCTACTTTTTATAAAGTAAGTGTTTCTCAATTCAAGAATCCTAAATTTTTATCGGTTCGTTGCGCATGTCCTTATAACTTATCAGAAATTTGTAGACACAAAGCGGGCGCCTTATTTCATTTGCAAGATTTATTAGACCGCAATCAATTAGGTAATTACGAAGCGGCCTATGATCAAAAGCATACGGTTGTTAAAATGAAACAATTGGAGCTCAAGCAAATTAAAATGCTTTCTGATCAAACTAGTTTTGAAGACGCCAGTGATTTTTTGCGCACAGGTTCAGCAACCATCCTAGAAGCAAAGGAGGAGCGGGTTTCAGCCTCTTTGGTATATGAAGGACATACCTATCAGCTGCTCATTCAAAAAAATGAAGAGCGTAATTTTGACACTTCTTGTAACTGTGGATCTGAAACAGAACATCCACTTTGCGTACATAAAAACATAATTTTTTTACAACTACTCAATAAGTTTGGTCCAGGTTATTTTGATACCATTAGAAACTGGGATAAAGAAAAAAATAAATTATTAGCACTCTACGGTTATTCTTTGTCAGATGACCTTACAAATAAATTTGAATTTACCTACACCGCTGGTAAACCTTTTTTACGTGTATTAGATACGACCATTAAAAGAGTGGCCCTTCCTTTAGGCAATGAAGCCATATCAATCGCGCCTAAAAAGCCGGACTTTATTCCTTTAGAAAAAGAATCAGAAAATAAAGAAGAATCTGTACCTACAATAAAGGGAAAAACTTTTCAAAAATTAGGACTTGTTATTTCTACAAGTAGTATTCAATATCCCTTTACCCAGTTTGATATTGTAGAAGGTGAAGTAGATGAAGACCAGCAACGTTTTTTAGGGAAAGTAGAGAAACAAGACCTTGCAAAGTTTATTAATACAGAAATGCTAGACGAGCAGGATAAATCACTCGTGCAGCAGCTCCGAAAATTAATGCCTTCGGAAGTAAGTAGGTATCTAGACCGCAATTCACCATTTAGTGGTATCTGGGAAAATATTGTACAGCAGCACAATGATCAGCTCCCTGAAGAAACCAGAACGCTGATCAATGAATACCTCCATCCAAAAATTAAAAAATTATTTGAGCACTGTGGCGAAAGCCTCCTGGTATATACCTTACCAGAAAAAAAACAGTTTGTAACGGCTAATTTAGAGTCTGCAGAGCTGGTATGTAATTTTATAGCACCCTACTTTGAAATCCAATATGCAAAAGGCGCTTACGAAATTGAATGCCGCGTAAAACTGCCACTCGCAGATGTAAATGTTTCAGAAAACGAATGCACCAGCCCATTACTTTTTAAATACCATCAGCAGTATTTTACCTGGAAAAAATCGGAAGACATTTTAATGATGGAGTCTTTTTTACCAAGCGGTAAAATTGTCATCAGAAAAGAAGAGTGGGCCGAAAAATTACAAACTTTTGTATTGCCGCTTTCAAAAATGTACCATATTCATTTTGGCAATGTAGAAAAAGAAGAGCTTAATAATATTACACCAGAAGTAAGCATTCATCTTAAAGAGCGTGGCGATTATTTATTATTTCAGCCCGTGTTTTCTTACCAAGGATTTGAAGTTCGCGCGATCGATAAAGAAAAAATCATCGTTCCGCTTTCCGATAAAATTTTAATGATACAACGCAATCTAGAAACGGAAGCCCGTATCATTTCAAAAATAGAATCTTTGCATTCAGGTTTTGTAAGACCCGAGCAAAGTGATTTGTTAGCTTTAAAAGGAGCAGAAGTTTTAAAGAACAACTGGTTCTTTTTATTTGTAGACGCTGTTAAAGACATGAACATTCCGGTGTTTGGATTTGAAGCACTTAAAAATTTCAGATTCAATACAGCAAAACCTTCTACCAAAATATTTATCAGCAGCAATACCGATTGGTTTGATGCTAAAGTTGAAATTCATTTTGGAGAACAAAAAGTGAGTGTCGAAGACGTTAAAAAAGCGCTTGCGAGCAAACAACAATTTGTACCACTACAAGATGGAACCCTTGGTATTTTACCAGAAGAGTGGATTAAAAAATATTCATTGTTGTTTAGAGTGGGCGAAGGCCGTTCAGAAAATATCAAGTTAAGCAAATACCATTTTAGTGTTATTGAAGAGCTTTACTTACAAAGAGACGAAGAGGAATTATTTTTTCAGTTAGAAGAAAAATATGAGCGCCTTAAAGAAAATCATTCCATTAAAGATGTGCCTGCACCTAAACATTTAAAAGAAGTATTGCGTCCATATCAAGAAAGTGGTTTTCAGTGGCTTAATTACCTACGAGAAGTACGCTGGGGCGGCATCTTAGCAGATGATATGGGTCTTGGTAAAACCATACAAGCCCTCAGTTTTTTACATCATTTAAAATCAGAAGAAGGTACTTTAAAAGCGCTAGTGGTTTGTCCTACAACGCTGATGTATAACTGGCAAAATGAAATTGGAAAATTCACGCCCAATATTAGTTTTTATGTACACCATGGTGCTGGGCGTTCTCGAGATGCACTTGCATCCAACGAAGCAGATGTTATTATTACTACTTACGGGACACTGCGTAGCGATATCAAACAATTTGTTGAAGTAGCATTTGATTATGTGGTACTTGATGAAAGCCAAGCGATAAAAAATCCAAATAGTAAAGTAACCAAAGCGGCCGGCTTATTAAAAGCAACCAATAGACTTTGTTTAAGTGGTACGCCTCTTCAAAATAATACGTTTGATATTTACGCACAAATGAACTTTTTGAATCCTGGTATGCTAGGAAGCGTAGAGTTTTTCAAACAAGAATTTTCTATCCCTATCGATAAGTTTGGCGAAAAAGAACAAAAAGATCACTTGCGCAAACTCTTGTATCCATTTATGTTAAGGCGCACCAAAGAGCAGGTGGCCAAAGACTTACCTGAAAAACAAGAAATGGTATTGTTTTGCGAAATGGGTGACGAGCAGCGTAAAATTTATGAAGCATTCCGAAACGATTACCGCGATAAAATTTTAGGTGTTGTAGATAACCAAGGCATTCAAAAATCACAATTAACCATTTTACAAGGCCTCATGAAGCTGCGTCAAATTTGTGATAGCCCTTCTATTATTAAAGACGAAGAAAAATTCCCGAACGTATCTGTTAAGCTAGAAGAAATCGGAAGAGAAATAACAGAAAACATCAGCAACCATAAAGCCCTTGTGTTCTCTCAATTTTTAGGAATGCTGGCACTCATAAAAGAGCGTCTCACAGAGCTTGGTGTAGATTACGAATATTTTGATGGTAGCAGTACTGTATTAGAAAGAGAGCGTGCCATCCAGCGTTTTCAAAATGATGAATCTTGCCGCGTCTTTTTAATTTCACTGAAAGCGGGTGGCGTAGGTTTAAACCTAACGGCTGCCGATTATGTATACATAGTAGACCCTTGGTGGAACCCTGCAGTAGAGCAACAAGCCATTGACCGTACCCACCGTATTGGTCAAACCAAAAACATTTTTGCGTACCGCATGATTTGTACCGATACTGTAGAAGACAAAATATTAAAACTCCAAGACCGCAAACGCAGTTTGGCACGTGAACTGATCACCGACGATGAGGGCTTTGTGAAGAGCCTTACGCGTGAAGACGTTGAATATTTGTTTAGCTAGGTTTACTGGATTTCTGCAGCAGCAATATTTGCTTCAGGTGCTAGTTTAAACTCGTCTTTACAACCCGCTGAGCAAAATCCAATCACTTTGTCTTTGTAATGTGCTGTATCTGAGATGCCTGCGGTTACAGGCATGCCACAGGTTGGATCCTTTTTATTGTTCACCATGGATACTGGAAAACTAGCCGCTGCTGCCTCCATATTTGTTTGTGCAGTTGTGTCAGTCACTTCTTGTTTAGGGGCTTCTGTGCTATTGCAACCTGCAATAACGACTGTTGCAACGATTAATTGGGTGAATCTGTGTTTTATACCGGTGAACATGATGTATTGATTTATTTTGTTACAATATTTTGTTTTTCAAAACGTTTTACAAAATTAACAAACTTTATCCTTATTAAAAAGGGGCTCACCGATATTCAATGTCTGCGTCCTATTATCCTGCTACCTTGCCTTTAAACTTTATTAAACAATATCTGTCTAGCATTATAGATTAACTTTGCACTGCCTAATTAGCATCTTTTTATGAAAAAATTACTATCGTTACTTTCCCTTGTATTCTTGGTTTCTCTTGCGAGCGCTCAATCTGTAGCAACCGTAAAAGGAATTTTAATTGATTCTTTAAATAAGCAATCTTTAAAAGACGCATCTATTGTTGTATTAGCAGCTAGTGATTCATCACTAGAAGTTTTTACACTTGCTAAAGCAGATGGTAGTTTTATCATTAACAATGCACCTTTTGGTGAAATGCTCGTGCAAGTAAAATTTCAGGGCTACGAGCCATTTTCTAAAAAAATTACTTTTTCTGCAAAAAATAGCAGTGTTGATTTAGGAAAAATATATTTACAAACAGCTGCCAATGATTTGGGCAATGTAACCGTAACTCAGTCGCCGGTTCAAATGAAAAAAGATACCGTCGAGTTTACGGCGTCTGCGTTTAAAACAAAACCCAATGCAGTTGCCGAAGATTTACTTAAAAAAATTCCTGGTATTCAAGTTGATAAAGATGGTGGTATCAAGGCGCAAGGTGAAACCGTACAACGTGTACTCGTAGATGGTAAACGCTTTTTTGGTGACGATCCTAAAATGGCAACAAGAAATTTACCTCCAGATATCATTGACAAAATTCAAGTATTTGATGCGGCAAGTGATCAAAGTGCATTTACCGGATTTGATGATGGTAACCGAGTTAAAACCATTAATATCACAACCCGTAAAGACAAACGTAAAGGTTACTTTGGTAGAGCAGCACTCGGTGCAGGCGCCAATAGTGACGATGCGTTGTATGACAACAACATTAACATCAGTAAATTTAATGGCGATCAACAAATTACATTTACCGGTCAGGCCAATAACGTAAACAAGCAAAACTTTTCTGTACAGGATATGCTTGGTTCACTGGGTGGTGGCGGCTTTGGTGGTGCAGGCGGCGGCGGTGGTCGCGGCGGCGGTGGTGCAACCATGGGCGGCGGCGGCGGAGCTGGACTGCTTGGAACCGGTGGTGGTGGCGGTATCGTAAAAACACTTGCAGCTGGTTTAAACTACAAAGACAACTGGGGCACTAAAACGCAATTCTCAGGAAGTTATTTTTATAACGACCAAACAACTACTAGAGACCAAAACAGCTTAACAGAAAATTTAGTTACGGGTAGTACCGACTCTTCTATTTTTAGTAAGCAGGTACAAAGTTCAGTAACCAATAATAAAAATCACCGTATCAATTTCAATATTGAAACAAATTTTGATACCAGTAATACGCTTATCATTAGACCTAATATTAGTTTTCAAAATACACATGCTGAAACTTTTCAAACCACAAGTTCTACCCGTGGTAAACTTACAAACCTAAACAGCTCACGCGTAAATTCTATCAGAGACAATCAGGGTATTAATGGAAGTTTGGAAGCAACTTTTAGACACCGTTTTGCAAAACGCGGCCGTACCTATTCTATTGGCTTAAATAGCAGTTACAATACCAACGACGGATCTGGAAGCAACTGGTCACAAAATCAGTTTAATTTACCTTCAAGGAACTACACCGATACGCTGGATCAAATTTATACAACCAATCGAGATGGCAAAAACAACAGTGCTACTTTATCTTACACAGAGCCTATCGGAAAAAATAAACAATTAGAATTTAACTATAACATTTCTAGTAATGTTAACAATTCTGGAAGAGCAACAAACAGCTATAATAAAGTAACGGACAACTATGATATTGCAGTTCCTAATTTGAGTAATATTTTTGAAAATACTTTTAATGCCAACAGATTTACATTAAACTATCGTGTTCAAAACGCGAAGTATAATTTTAGTGTTGGGTCTGGACTTCAGGTTGGTGATCTAGTAAGTAAAAACATTAGTACCAATGTTAATTTAAAGCAACACTTTGTAAATTTATTTCCATCTGCTAATTTCAGATACGATTTTACAAAGTCCAAAAATCTACGTATGTTTTACAATGGACGTACGTCACAGCCAAGTGCAGATCAGTTGCAACCTGTTATTGACAACAGCAATCCGCTTCTTATCAGAACCGGTAATCCGAATTTAAAACAACAGTTTTCACACTCCTTTAGATTCTTATTTAACTCGTTCGATATTTTCACTCAAAAAATTATTTTTGCAACGGTGAGTGGTAGCTTTATTGAAAACGATATACAAAATTCAACAACCATTTCTTCCGGTGGTGTACAAACCATTAAGCCCGTTAACTTAAGTGGAACCTATAATGTAAATGGATTTTTCAATTATGGTTTCCCAATTAAAAAGCCAAAAAGCAATTTAAACTTAATGGCTAATGTTTCACGCAGTCAAACACAAACACTGGTAAATAGCATTAGCAATTTCACACGCAATACCAATTTAGGTGGAACCATTTCATGGACGACCAATATCAAAGAAGGGTTTGACATGAATTTCTCTTCAAACTCTAATTTGACAATGGCTAGATATACATTGCAGCCTCAACAAAATGGAGACTTCTTTAGCCAAACAGTTTCTACCGAAGCAACTATTTATTCAAAGAGTGGTTGGGTATTATCTACTGACTTTGATTACATTTATAATGCAGGTAGAAGTGAAGGATTTAATACAAGTATTCCACTTTGGAATGCGAGCTTATCTAAACAAATGCTAAAAAATAAAGCCGGAGAATTAAAGTTTTATGTGTTTGACTTGTTAAATCAGAATATCAGTATTTCTAGAAATGTAACAAGTAACTATATTCAAGATTTACAAACCCGTGTTTTAAAGCGTTATTTCATGATTAGCTTTACCTATAATTTACGCAAGTTTGGAGCCCAACAAGGTCCTCAAAACCCAATGATGAAAATGATGCAAATGCCAGGTGCAGAACGTCAAATGAATAATATGATGCGTACTTTTAGAGGTGGTGGCATGTAAAATCAACCAGATAATTTCGAAAAAGGCTACTTCTAAACAGGGTAGCCTTTTTTAATGCTTACAACTGTTAGTAAAATCGATGTTTTTTGTGGAAAACCCCTGATTTTACTGCAAACTAACCTATTTTTACACCCTCAAAAGTATAATATAACCATTGGTGAAAATAGCATTTCAATATAGAAAAACGGTATCCCAATCAACAATTAGTTGTTTGCCTCCTATTTCTGTGGCTATGCTTGTGGTCCGATCGCGACGTGGATGCTGATAGGACGAGCAACTGGCACTTGCCCCTATCAGTGAAAAAACCCCCAGTTTAATTTTTCATTTTCTTTTTCTACAATTTTAATTGAAGGCGTTGGAACAAAAAATAATTGTTCGCGTAGCAAATGCTAGCGACGTTACATATGCTCAAACCATTACAGACGAAATGGAATCTTCTGCAAAAGCCAGGGGTACTGGTATTGCCAAAAGAACACCCGAATACGTCGCAAAAAAAATGGAAGAGGGCAAGGCAGTTATTGCTATTGAAGCGGATGGTACATGGGTAGGGTTTTGTTATATCGAAGTGTGGGGGCATGAAACATTTGTGGCCAATAGTGGACTCATTGTAGCACCTGCGCACAGAAAAAGTGGCGTTGCAAAACTCATTAAGCAAACTATTTTTCAATTATCGAGGGAGCGTTATCCAATAGCAAAAATATTTGGATTGACAACGGGCCTTGCAGTGATGAAAATCAATAGTGACCTGGGTTACGAGCCTGTTACCTATAGTGAATTAACAGATGACGAAGAGTTTTGGGCAGGTTGTAAAAGCTGCGTGAACTATGAAATTTTGCAAAGTAAAGAGCGTAAAAACTGTATGTGTACGGCTATGTTGTATGACCCTGCGGATCATTACACCACGCAAGAAACATCTGCAGAATTTAAAAGCAATTCTAAACTATATGAGCGCTTTATGAAGTTCAAACAAAATAATTTGTTGCAATGGTTTAAAAGAAAAGATAAGAAAACAAGTAAGCATTAATCTATCGAAAAAAATAATACAATGGCAAGCGAATTACATCAAGTAAAGGCAGGTGATAAAGTGGTACTCGGATTTAGCGGCGGTTTAGACACCTCTTATTGCGTTAAATATTTAACAGACGAAAAAGGCTATGAAGTGCATAGTGTGATTGTAAACACTGGCGGTTTTTCGGAAGAGGAATTAAAAAATATTGAAGCCCACGCTTATAATTTAGGCGTAAAAACACATACGACTATAGATGCTGTAACGTCCTACTAC
This sequence comes from Sediminibacterium sp., assembly GCA_030158535.1. Lineage (GTDB taxonomy): Bacteria > Bacteroidota > Bacteroidia > Chitinophagales > Chitinophagaceae > Sediminibacterium. The sequence goes on along the minus strand of JAOASV010000063.1, from coordinate 257 downwards.
GATAGCATTATCAAGTATTTGATCTACGGTAATGTACTTAAAAACAACACTTACCCACTCAGTGTAAGTGCCGAGCGCCTCAGTCAAGCACTGCATATTGCGGAGCATGCTAAAAAGATGAATGCTACTGCCGTGGTTCATGGTAGTACAGGCGCCGGCAACGATCAGGTTCGTTTTGATATGGTTTTTCATATCATGATTCCTGGGGTTACCATTATTACCCCTATTAGAGATATGCAGCTTAGTAGAGAAGATGA
>JAOASV010000062.1 GCA_030158535.1 Sediminibacterium sp. | reverse complement strand
AGTTTCTATTGAAGGAGTGTACGATGGTGTTTTTTTCTTTTTTCTCTGCACCTACGCGCTCCCACATACCAATACAAGGTCCACAAGCGTTTGCAAATACCTTCGCACCAATTTGACTAAACACGTCTAAGAAACCATCTCTTTCGATAGTATATCTTACCTGCTCAGAACCTGGTGTGATCATGTATTCTGCCTTTGTTGTAAGTCCTTTTTGCGCAACTTGTTTTGCTAAACTTACCGCACGGCTAATGTCTTCGTAAGAAGAGTTGGTACAGCTACCAATTAAACCCACTTCAACAGTTGTAGGCCAGCCGTTTGCAGCAGCTACTTCTTTCATTTTAGAAATAGGCGTAGCTAAATCTGGTGTGAAAGGTCCGTTTAAGTGTGGCTCTAATGTATTTAAATCGATTTCAATTACTTGATCGAAGTATTTTTCTGGGTTTGCATACACTTCAGCGTCTGCAGTTAAATGTTCTGCAATACCATCCGCAAGTGCAGCAACATCGGCACGGCCTGTAGAGCTTAGATAACGGCTCATACTTGCATCATAACCAAATGTAGAAGTAGTAGCACCAATTTCGGCACCCATATTACAAATGGTTCCTTTACCTGTACAACTCATGCTTGTTGCACCTTCACCAAAATATTCTACAATCGCACCAGTACCACCTTTCACGGTTAAGATACCAGCTACTTTTAAGATAACGTCTTTAGGTGCAGTCCAACCATTAAGTTTTCCTGTTAATTTAATACCAATAAGTTTAGGCCATTTTAATTCCCAAGCAAGTCCTGCCATTACATCACAAGCATCTGCACCACCCACACCAATCGCTAACATACCTAAACCACCCGCGTTAACGGTGTGAGAATCGGTACCAATCATCATACCACCAGGGAATGCATAATTTTCTAAAACAACTTGGTGAATAATACCTGCACCTGGCTTCCAAAAACCAATGCCATATTTATTAGAAACAGAAGCTAAAAAGTCATACACTTCTTTACTCTCTGTTGTTGCTACTTGTAAATCTTGTTTGGCTTCTACTTTTGCAGAAATTAAGTGATCGCAATGCACTGTACTTGGTACGGCAACTTTAGGACGACCCGCTTGCATAAATTGTAACAACGCCATTTGCGCAGTTGCATCTTGCATCGCAACACGGTCTGGTGCGAAGTCTACATAAGAACCGCCTCTTTCAAAATTACTTGGAGACTGATCGCCATGTAAATGCGAAAAAAGAATTTTTTCTGACAGGGTTAAGGGTCTGCCAAGTGCCTCTCTAGCTGCATTAATTTTTGCAGGCATTTCTGCGTACACTTTCTTGATCATTTCAATGTCAAAAGCCATAACAATAGGTATTTATAGATGTAAGATTGAATTTTTAAAAATCTGCTGCGAATTTACGAAAAAAGGGGGGCGGGCAAAAGAGTTTCTTTACTATAAATGACCTAAATTGCCATACAGTTGTTAAAAAATCACCATTATGATTCAAAAATTGAGGGAATTTCTAGAATTAAGGGCTTTTGGTGTGTGTACTGCCATGGGGGAGCGCCTAGGTATTGCCACGTCCCGCATTAGAATGTGGTTTATTTATATCAGCTTTTTAACCCTCGGTTCACCAGTAATCATATATATGGTACTCGCTTTTTGGATGAACATCAAGCGTTACATTTTGGCTGGTAAAAGAAATCCATTAAACAACTGGTAGACTTTTTTTATTTGGATTTATATAACGGCCTCTCTTAATCTCACTAATTTTTCTAGTAAAGGTTCTAGTAAATGTAATGGTAGCATATTGGCGCCATCACTTTTAGCAACCGAAGGGTTTGGATGCGTTTCAATAAATAATCCATCTGCTCCAGTAGCTATGGCTGCTTTTGCAATCGTTTCAATTAAATGAGGATTGCCACCTGTTACACCACTTGTTTGATTGGGTTGTTGTAATGAGTGTGTACAATCCATAATAACAGGCACGTTGTTTTCTTTCATGGCAGGAATATTTCTATAATCCACAACTAAATCTTGGTAACCAAAAGTGTTACCGCGCTCTGTTAACATGATATTGTTGTTGCCCGCTAATTTAATTTTATCAACGGCAAATTTCATAGAAGCACCACTTAAAAACTGACCCTTTTTTACGTTTACAATTTTACCTGTTTGTGCAGCTGCTACTAGTAAATCTGTTTGTCTGCAGAGGAAAGCAGGAATTTGTAAAATGTCAATATACTGAGCAGCCACAGCTGCTTCGTCGTGTGCATGAATATCAGAAGTAGTAGGTAGGTTATACGTGGCACCTACTTTTTTGATGAGTTCAAGTCCGTTGTCGTCACCAATGCCTGTAAATGAATTAGCACTTGTACGGTTGGCTTTGCGGTAGCTTGCTTTAAATACATAAGCAATGCCTAGGTTTTTACAAACCCTACTTACTTTATCTGCAATTTCCATCACCAGCTCTTCGCTTTCTACCACGCAGGGTCCAGCAATTAAAAAAAACTGATTTTTATTGTACGATTGATCTTTAAATAATTCTGTTAAGAAGGGCTGATTCATGTGTATGTATTTATAGTCCTAAAACTTCTTTCATTGAAAAAATACCTTGATGGGTAGCAGCAAATTCTGCAGCTAATACCGCGCCGCCTGCAAATCCTTTTCTGTTATGTGCAGTATGCGTAATTTCTATGGTGTCGATAGCGGATGCATAGGTAGTGGTGTGTGTGCCTGGTGCTGGATCAATTCTTTCAGAAGTAATTACTAGATCCGATGCCACACCCGACGCCTCGTTTACCCATTTTGTTTTATTGGGTAAGGCTGCAAGCACCTGCTCTGCAAGTGTGATAGCGGTTCCGCTAGGAGCATCCTTTTTTTGTGTGTGGTGAATTTCATGTAAGCTTACTTCGTAGCTTGGGTGCTTACTCATAAGGGCAGCAAGTGTCTTATTGATTTCAAAAAACAAGTTCACGCCAATACTAAAATTACTTGCATAAATAAGGGTGCCGTTTTGTGCTTCGCAAAATGTTTTTGCTTTTTCATAATCTTCTAACCAACCAGTAGAGCCGCATACCACTGGAACGCCCAGCGATAAACATTTCATGACATTGTCGAATGCACTATGGGGTCCGGTAAATTCGATAGCCACATCAATGCCCGTAACATTTTCTGCGTTTAAATCAGCAGCGTTATCTAGGTCAATTTTTAATCCAATGGTATGACCATTTGCAAGGGCAATTTCTTCGATGGCTTTACCCATTTTTCCATATCCAACAAGTGCAATATTCATGCTTACATTATTTTGTTGTAAAGATTTTTTTTGATGGCTCTCTAAAATTTAAAACAAGTCCAAGGCCTGGTGTTCTGGTATTAGGGTTGAACTGTGGTTTTACTTGTAAAGATAAATCATCAGAAACATCAAATTGTTTGAGGTGCGCAAAAACAGTAGCGTCAGCTACTTGCAAACCCCAAGCTAAAATGAAATATAAAATGGAATAGTCTCTGTCTCTTCTAAATGTGTTTCGGTAAGATTGTAAAGAAGCGAGTCCTAAATTTTTTAATTGCGGATCAATACCTGCAAGTCCCGAACTATCTAGGGTAGGAGCCTGT
>JAOASV010000061.1 GCA_030158535.1 Sediminibacterium sp. | reverse complement strand
ACCTGGAACAGGTGTGATAGCACTTGCTACTTCGGATACTTCGTTGTAGGCTACGTCACCTTTAATTCTAAATCCACTTTTTGTTGATGCGTCTGCAACTCTTGTAATACCTACGTCAATAATAACTGCGCCAGGCTTTACCATATTTGCGGTAATAAAACCGGGCTTACCAAGTGCGGCAACAAGTATGTCGGCGTCTTTACAAAACGATTCAATATTTGGAGTGTGCGAATGACAAATGGTAACGGTGCAATTGCCTTTGTTAACGTTGCTACTGAGTAGAATACTCATGGGACGTCCCACAATATTACTGCGGCCTACAACCACTGCGTGTTTGCCTTTGGTGTCAATGTTAAAATGTTCTAGTAATAACATGATACCGTAAGGAGTAGCAGGGATAAAGGTTTCAAGGCCTTGTACTAATTTCCCAACGTTAACTGGATGAAAACCATCCACGTCTTTTTTAGGGTCGATGGCTTCAATTACTTTTTGATCACTAATATGCTTAGGTAACGGAAGTTGGACTAAAATTCCATCTACCGTATTATCGTTGTTTAACTTTTGGATGGTTTCTAACAGGATTTCTTCTGACACATTTTCGTTGAGGCGAATCAGTGACGATATAAAGCCTGTTTCTTCACAATTTTTAACCTTGCTTGCTACATAGGTTTCGCTGGCTCCATTATTTCCTACTAATATCGCCGCTAAATGAGGTGCTCTTTTACCACTAGCAGCAAGTGCTGCTGTTTGCGCTTGTAATGATGCTTTTACAGCTGCTGCTGCAATTTTTCCGTCGAGTACTAACATGCTGCAAAAGTACCTGAAAATGATGCTCAGAAATGCATTAATTTTTTACCATTCATCCTTTTATATTGCCGTTTGGTCGATAAATAATTCAAGTCTTACTTAACAAAACAACCGTTTGTTAGCATATAATTAATTGAAAATGAAGTATATATACTCAATTGTTAAATTAATTTTAACAATTGTTAATTATTACTTAACTTAGGCTCTTATTTTTTAACCAAATAATATGCAAATGAGAAAATTTTTATTTTTCATGGTTGCAGTGCTCATGCTTACTTCTAGTAAGTATGCGTTAGCGCAGCAAACTGTTATAGATGGTAAAGTACTATCTAATTCAGGCGCTGCTCTTTCTGGAGCAACTGTTAAATCTGGAAACGTTAGCGCACTAACTGGCGGTAACGGTGAATTTAGTATTAGAGTAGCAGTAGGTGCCACACTTACCGTTTCTTATGTAGGCTACACCGATTTAAAGGTGACAGCTGCTAAAGGAATGACTGTTACACTTCAACCTTCAACAAGCGCGCTTGATGAAGTAATTGTAACGGGTGTTGCGAGTGCTACATCAAAGAAAAAAATGACCGTATCTGTAACAAGAGTAGGTGAAGAAAGATTAAGTGCTGTTCCTGCTGTTTCTGCAGCGGGCGCATTAGTTGGTAAAGTTGCTGGTGCAAGAGTTAGCATGGGTTCTGGTTCTCCAGGAGCTGGCGTTGACATCTTGTTACGTGGTGACAACAACTTAGGTATTGGTTCTTCTCCACTTATTTTAGTGGATGGAGTTATCCTTGATGGTTCTTTAGCGGATATCAACGTAGACGATATTGAAGCAATGGAAGTGGTAAGAGGTGCTGCGGCATCTGCACTTTATGGTTCAAGAGCGGCAAACGGTGTAATCGCTATCGTTTCTAAAAGAGGTAACAAATTAGATATTGGTACTTCTAAAGTGACTGTTAGAAATGAAGTTGGTTTCCAACAAATCGCTAACTACATTGATCTTGCAGAAAACCATGCTTTTGAATTAGCTCCTGATTGGGCTACTCAAAAAGCATACACAAAGTATGCAGGTGTAACTTACCCAGCTAACTATGCTGGTGGTTATAACCCTAATATTGTTGGTTCAAGAAAAATTTCTGCAGACCATTACCTAGATAACCCTTTTGCTGTAACTAAAGACTTACAAAAAGAGTTTTTTGGTACCGGTACAAACATGACCAACTATGTTGCTGTTTCTAGCCGTTATGCAAAAACCAACATGTTTGCTTCTTTTGAAAACAACAAGCAAACTGGTATCGTACAAAATACCAATGGTTATGCACGTCAGAACTTCCGTTTAAACTTAGATCACCAAATTGCACCATGGTTAAAGCTTTCTGCTACAAACCTTGTGATCAATACCAGAACCCAGTATCCTGGTGATGGTGGTGGTATCTTCTTTAACATTGTTCTTGCTGAGCCAGATAACAATTTAAACTTAGCAAACCCAGTAGATGGTCAACCATACTACTTACGCCACAACCATTGGAGTAACGAGCGTAACCCTTTTTATTCTACTTGGAAAAATAAGCGTGACGATGTTTCTCAAAGATGGATTGGTAACTACTCTGCAAACGTTAAGTTTACAAAGTGGGCTAGTTTAGACGTAGCACATACAATCGAATCAAACAACTACCACTACACTTCTTACAATCCATATGATACTTGGACTGTTGGTAATGGTGGCGGTAACGCTTATGGTATCGTTTACACAAAGGGTAGCCTTTACAAGTACTTCGATCATACCATGAACCAGAATACTCAAGCAACTTTAAACATTGCGCCTAAGAAATACAAAGACTTAAGCGTAAAAGGTAAGTTGTCTTATTTATTTGAAGATAAGTTCTATGAGAATTTTGAAGTGTACTCTTCTCAATTTGCTGTAAGAGATTTACCTACAATGGAAAACTTTACAACCATCAGAGATGCAGGTTCTCAAAGACAAACTATCAGAGCAAGAAACTATTTTGGTGTTATTTCACTTGATTACAAAGACCGCTACTTATTAGATGCGATGTACCGTTATGATGGTTCTTCATTATTCGGTTCTGAAGCAAAGTGGGCTAGCTACTACCGTGTATCAGGTGCATACCGTTTATCTGAAGACATCAAAATTCCTGGTGTAGACGAATTTAAATTACGTGCAGCACACGGAACTGCAGGTTTACGTCCTGGCTTTAACTGGCAGTATGAAACCTACAACATTTCTAATGGTGTAACTTCTCCTGGTCAAAAAGGTAACAAAAACTTAAGACCTTCTCAAACTGCGGAAACTGAAATTGGTATCGACGTAGACTTCCTTAAGAAGTTTAACTTACAAGTGAACTATGCAAAATCTATTACTAAAGATCAGTTCCTTAACGTACCACTTATTCCTTTCGTAAACGATGGTTTTACTTCTCAATTCCAAAATGCAGGTACTGTAGAGTCTAAAACTTTAGAAATTACTTTAGGTGCAAACTGGGTGAAAACTAAAAACTTCTCTTGGAATACAAACGTTGTTTTTGGTCAAACAAAAACAGTTATCACAGAACTTCCAGTTCCTTCATACCAATCTGGTCCTGATGGATTATTCTTCATCAAAAAAGGTGAAACCTATGGTGCTATTTATGGCTACGATTGGGTAAGATCTTTAAATCAAATGAGCAAGCAATTACCAGCTGGTAAAACAATTGCTGATTATGAAGTTAATAACGAAGGTTATGTAATTGCTAAGGGAACTCAAGGTACTTTAAATGAAAAGCCTATTAAATTAAACGATGCTACTGGTGCTTTAGCGTTTGTTAAAATGGGTTCTGGTTTACCTGATTTCACAATGGGTATCAGCAACAACATTTCTTACAAAAACTTTACGCTTTACTTCTTGTTTGATATCAAGAGCGGTGGAGATGTTTACAACAGAAAATCTCAGTGGTTAACTCGTGATAACAGAAATGGTATCATGGATATGGGCGGTAAAGCTGCTTCTGAAAAGAAAGCTTACGACTACTACCAAGCGTTTTATGATGTAAATACCAATAACAGCTATTGGGTAGAAGATGCATCTTTTGTTAAATTAAGAGAATTAGCTATTGGTTACACTGTAAAAGGAAGTGCACTTCCAGGTTTAAGCAAAGTTGTTAAAACAATGAATGCTAGAATCATTGGACGTAACTTATTAACTTTTACAAAGTACAGTGGTTACGATCCTGAAGTTGGTTCAATCAGAAGTCCATTTGACGATACTGGTTCTTACCCTAACTACAGAAACGTTGCTTTCTCTTTATCATTTGATTTCTAAACAATAGAAAACCAAACAACATGAAAAATAAATTTTTATTATTTCTTTCAATTGGGGTTTTGAGTTTTGCATCTTGTAAAAAAACACTTGATGTTCAAAATGACAACCAGCCTGATTTTAAGAAAGTATACGCTAGTGGCGAAGACGTTTTTAACGTTGCCAGTGGTTTATTCAACGCTTACTACAACGGTACGCATAGCTATAATGGTATGAACATGTTCATGACTACTAGTGCAGACAACGTATCTTGCTCTTGGGGTAACCAAGCAATGCGTGATGTGTCTTGGGAGCCACGTAGAGAGTGGAACAACGCACCTAACTATCCTTACCAATCAACTACCAAGTATACATTTGATCAAATGTATTCTGTAATCAACACTGCTTCTAACGTTATTAAAGCGATGAACGGTGGTGTTAAAATTGGTGTGAATGGTGCTGATGACAATTTAGTTAAAGCGTACAGTCGTTTTAGCATGGGTATCGCTTATGGCGTACTTGCGTTAAACTTTGACAAAGCGTTTATTGTGGATGAAAAAACAACCATCCCTGGTGCTAAATTATCTGATGCTAAATCTTACAAAGTAGTTGCTGCTGCAGCTGTTGGATATTTGAATGAAGCAGTTGCATTATCTGCAAGCTCATTTTCTGTGCCTAGCACATGGATGGGTACCGCTGCTCCTGTATCTAACACTACATTAAAAGCAATGGCTAACTCTTTCATCGCACGTATTTTAGCAAACAATGCACGTAATAGCACTGAATTAGCTGCAACCGATTGGGCTGCTGTTAAAGCTGCTGCTGATGCGGGTGTTACTGCTGACTTTAATGTTGTGAACGATGGTTACAACAGATGGTATGCAGATGCTGGTGACTACCTTACCTACCCAGGTTGGGGCGTTACAGATATGTATGTAGTAAACAAGTTGGATCCAAATATTGGTGCACACTGGAAAGATGATGCAACATTCCCAACTCCTTTAAAGTCTACCAATGCAAGTGCTGATAAGCGTATTGATACTGACTTTGAATATGTGCCATCAAACTGGTTACAAGCAGTTCGTGGTTACTACCACTGGTCTATTTACCGTCACAAAAGATATGATGATATCTATGCTTTAGGTGAAGGTCCATTACCAGAACTTATGAAAGCAGAAAACGATTTATATCGTGCAGAAGCTAGAGCATACACTGGCGATTTAGCGGGTGCTGCTGCAATTATCAATGCTGGTACACGTAAAACACGTGGTGGCTTACCTGATGTTGCTGCTGACCTAGCTGCTATTAGAGCTGCTATCCACGCAGAGAGACATATTGAATTATATGTAACTGGCGCTGGTTTACAGTTCTATGAAATGAGAAAGCGTGACTTGTTACAAGCAGGTACACCTTTACATTGGCCAGTTCCAGCTAAAACACAAGAAACTTTAGCTGAAAGCTTACCGTTTTACACTTTTGGTGGTCCAACAAGACTTGATGGTGTAAATACATCTAACAAAGGTTGGAGATAATTTATTTCTGACTTAATTATAGTAAAGCGGCCCCGAATTCTCGGGGCCGCTTTTTTTTAAAAATTTCGGTTACTTTTGCTACACAATTTTAATACCATGGACCAACAGCCCGGCAATCAGTTAAACATAGAAATTTCAGAAGAAGTAGCAGAAGGCAGTTATGCCAACCTCGCTATTATTACGCATAGCAATGCCGAGTTTGTTATTGACTTTGTAAATGTGATGCCTGGTACGCCAAAAAGTAAAGTAAAATCGAGGGTGATTTTTACACCTCAGCACGCCAAGCGTTTTATGAAGGCCCTTGCCGAAAACATTGAGCGTTACGAAGCGGGTAATGGCAGCATTAAAGACCTCGAGCAAATTGAGATCCCCATGAATTTTGGCGGTCCTTCTGCACAGGCATAAGTAGGGCTATCAACTCATCCAAATTTATTTTTAGGTTGGTTGGGTACAATGTCAATAAAATAGGCATAAGTCGGTTTTAAAGTTAAACCGGTAAATGATACCTTCGTTTGCATATTCTACATGACTATGAACCCTTCCGTAAAAATCTTTTCAGGCACTGGTTCTCAGGAGCTTGCACAAAAAATTGCACAACGTTTTGGCGCCCCAATTGGTAAAGTAAACATCCAACGTTTTAGTGATGGAGAAATCCAACCGGTGTTTCTAGAAAGCGTGCGTGGCGACTATGTTTTTTTAGTACAAAGCACGTTTGCACCTACCGATAATTTAATGGAGCTCCTGCTCATGATTGATGCAGCTAAAAGAGCAAGTGCGTATAAAATTATTGCCGTGATTCCTTACTACGGGTATGCGCGTCAAGACCGTAAAGACAAGCCAAGGGTTGCGATAGGATCTAAGCTTATTGCTACTTTACTAGAGTCTGCGGGCGCTAACCGTGTTATCACCATGGATTTACACGCGGCTCAAATTCAGGGCTTCTTTGATGTACCTGTAGACCATCTAGACAGTTCAGCTATTTTTATCCCATATATCAACGACCTTAAATTACAAAACCTGGCTTTTGCCGCTCCGGATGTGGGAAGTACCAACCGTGTGCGCGAAATTGCCAGCTATTTTAATGCCGAAATGGTGATTTGCGATAAACACCGCAAGCGTGCCAATGAAATTGCCAGTATGGTGGTTATTGGGGATGTAACCGGCAAAGACATTATACTCGTAGATGATATTTGCGACACAGGAGGCACTCTAGCCAAGGCAGCCGGTCTTTTAAAGGAAAAGGGTGCCAGAAGCGTTAGAGCCATGATTACCCACCCCGTATTAAGCGGAAACGCCTATGCTAACATCGAGAACAGTGTGTTAGAGGAGCTTGTGGTATGTGATACCATCCCTTTAAAGCAGGAAAGTGCTAAAATTAAGGTGATTTCGGTGGCCGACCTCTTTGCCATCGCTATCCGTAATGCCTATGAAAATAAGAGTATTACGAGCCTATTTATACATTCTCAACTCAAAGAGCGCGGGTAAGCCGTTTTTTCCTTACCTTCGCCGTCCAAAATTTTTAATATGAAAACAATTACAATCGAAGGACACTTGAGGACCGATCATGGCAAAAAAGCCGCCCGCCAAATTCGCTCTCAAGAAAACGTGCCAGCTGTAATTTACGGGGGTGCTCAGGAGGTAAATTTTTACGCTTCTGCAAAGGCATTTAAGCCTTTAGTGTACACTGGTGAGTTCCAAATTGCTGAAGTTACCGTTGACGGTAAAAAGTACAGATGTATCTTAAAAGATCTTCAGTTTGACAAAGTAACAGATGCGTTAATCCACTTAGATCTTTTAGAACTAGTAGATGACAAAAAAGTAGTAGCAACCCTACCACTTAAGTATGTTGGAACTTCTGTAGGTGTTAAAGAAGGTGGTAAGCTCGTTATCAAAATCAAATCTTTAAAAGTGAAAGCTTTACCTAAAGATTTAGTAGAAACCATTAACGTAGACATCACTAATCTTGCACTTAACGCAAACATTAGAGTAGAAGACGTGAAAGCGCCTGGCTTAGAGATCATGAACTCTCCACGTATTCCTATTGCTTCTGTAGTTATGACACGTCAGTTAAAGCAAGAAGAAGCATCAGCTGCTAAAGAAACTAAAAAGAAGTAATTCACTTAACTATAGTTTTAAAAAAAGGCCTTCGATTTTCGAAGGCCTTTTTTATGTGCATATATTATTGAGCTTAGCTTACAAGTGGCTGCCCTTCTTTGATCCACTCATTGATACCTGGACTATAATTAGAAACGTTGGTATAGCCTTCTTTTACAAGTAGTGAGTAGCCAATAGCCGCTCTATCACCACCTTGGCAATGAATAATAACGGGTTTGTCTTTTGGAACTTTAGCAAGGTTTTGTAATAGTGTACCTACAAAAACACTCGTAGCACCTGCAATATGTCCAGCGTTAAATTCTGCAGCACCTCTAAGGTCAATCACCTGCGCTGTCGTATTTGCTTTTACATCAGCAATGCTTACCATTTTAGAAGTTGATAATGTACCGTTAGTTAGTTCGTTAATTTTAGCAGCGTCCACAAAACCATGGATATTGTCGAGTCCAATACGCATTAATTTTCTGGTTAAATCATCCATTTGACTTGGAGCTGCTAATAAAATAAACGGCTCGTTGTACGTTACAAACCAACCCATCCAAGTAGCAAAAGAATTGTTACCCTGAATATTGATACTGCCCTCAATAAATCCTTTTTCAAAATCTTGTTTGTTTCTAGTGTCGATGAGTTTAACACCTTTATCCATGGCTGCTTTTAACTCGGCAGCTGTCATTTCTTTAATGGTAGGTACTTCTGTTAATAAAGGACGATCTACTTTATTGAGTTCCTTCATTTTTGCAAAATACTTTGGCGGCTCTGGTTGATCTGTTAATAAGAAATCAATAAAGCCAGCTTTGTTTGTTCCATAGCTAAATGCCCAGTTTCTTTTTTTCTCGTAACCTACTGTTGTGCTAGGTACAGCGCCTAAAGCTTTACCACACGCAGATCCTGCGCCATGGCCCGGCCATACTTGAATAAATTCAGGAAGATTGGCAAACAGGTTAATAGACTGATACATCTCTTCTGCACCCTTGTCTTGTGTACCCACCATGCCAGCTGCTTTTTCTAATAAGTCAGGACGTCCAATATCTCCTACAAACACAAAGTCTCCAGTAAATAACATTACAGGCTCATTACTTGCTGGTGTATCCGTTAATAAGAAGCTAATGCTTTCTGGTGTATGTCCGGGGGTATGTAAAACCTCAATTTTTAAATTACCCACCATCAGTTGCTGGCCATGCTTTAAACCTTCATGCGCAAATTCATATTCCCAACCTTCACCACCTTCGTCAGATAAAAACATTTTAGCACCCGTAATAGCTGCTAGTTCACGCGAGCCACTTAAAAAATCGGCGTGGATATGTGTTTCAAAAATATGCGTGATTTGCATATTGTTTTGCTTGGCAATTTCGAGGTAGGTATCTACGTCGCGCTTTGGATCAATAACCGCAGCAACGCCTGCTTTTTGACAACCAATAAAATAACTTGCTTGGGCTAAGGTCTTGTCGTATACGTGTTGAAAAAACATAAGTATAAAAATTTAGTTTGTTTTATTTTGATACTGCAAAGATGCAGCAGCAAAACACAGTAAACTGTGACAAATATCACCTTCCCAAATTAATACCCTGCCCTTAAATAACTCCAGCCTTCTTCTTGTTTTAAAATGACTTCACCCACGCCCGATGGCACGGTAAACACAGATGGAATAAGCATTTGCTTGGTAATGCCGTATTTGCCCATGGTGTTTTCGCAGGCATTAAATACAACACCTTTTTTAGATAGCTGCTCTACATCTGCTACCAGGTGCGATTTGGCGGCCACTAAAAAATCGAGGGCCTTGCCATGTACCACTACTTCAATATTTAAATTGGTTGGCCAAATTTTAGAAAGGTTTTTAATATTACCAATTACGCCACCCCATGCAGCCGTATCGGCGCTATTTAGTTGGATGACTACTTTATGGATAGGAGTTGCGGTAGCATTTTGAGCCAATACGTTTGTCCCAAAACCTAATAAACAAAAAGCGAATAAAAGGATTGTGTTTTTCATATTCCACAATTTAATTCATTTTTATACTTTTTAGGCGTAAAAATTGGGTTGGTGACATTTATCACCTATCTTTTATTTTTATAAAGGCACTTTTGTGTCAAATTAAAAAATCATGGAAATAATTGGATACGTAGCGTCCATTTTAATTGGCATTTCACTGGGGCTTATTGGCGGCGGAGGTAGCATTTTAACGGTACCCGTTCTTGTATATTTATTTGGCGTAGAACCGGTACTCGCTACTGCGTATTCTTTATTTATTGTAGGTGCCAGTAGTTTGGTAGGCGCAATACCAAAATACAAACAAGGTTTTGTAAATATTAAAACAGCAATCATATTTGGTATTCCTTCTATTGTATCTGTTTTTGCTACCCGCAAATATTTGGTCCCTGCCATTCCTACACAGTTAGGAAATATTGCCGGCATTGAAATTACAAAGTCATTAGGGATGATGTTATTATTTGCAGTGCTGATGGTAGCGGCTTCTTTTTCTATGATTCGTTCTACGCCAGCAGTAGCTACCGAAGAATCGGGCGAGCAACAATTTAATTACCCGCTTATACTAGTAGAAGGAGCTCTTGTAGGCATGCTTACGGGTCTTGTGGGCGCAGGCGGCGGATTTTTAATTATACCAGCGCTTGTGATGTTAAGTAAACTACCTATGAAGCAGGCGGTAGGCACATCGCTACTAATTATAGCTGCAAAATCATTGATTGGATTTACCGGTGATGTAAGCCATTCCAGTATGGATTGGACGCTTTTATTAACAGTAACAGCGCTTGCTATTAGCGGTATTTTTATTGGCGATAGGCTCAGTAAAAAAATAGATGGCAACAAACTTAAAAAAGGTTTTGGATGGTTTGTGCTTATCATGGGCCTTTACATTCTTGCACAGCAATTATTTTTTCAGACAGGCGGCGGACATTAATTATTTATGAAAAAATTATTCGCCGCTGCATTGTTATTATGCACTACCGTTTCGTATGCCCAGCATCAAGCGCAGCTAGATAGTTCTAGTCTAGTGAACCTTTTTGGGGCGGGCACCTTGCACGGACACTTGCGCAGTTTTTTTAGCAGCAATTTTAATAAAAGTACAGATGTTGAATATGCGCAGGCTATTGGTGGCGGTATTCAGTTTATTTCAAAACCTATACATCATATAAAAGTGGGGGTGAGTGGCATTTTTATAAACGATCTTTTTTCGTCGGATCTAACAAAGGCAAACGCTTTATCTGGCGCTATCAATAGATACGAGATTGGACTATATGATATTACAGACCCTTCTAAAAAAACAAACTTAAACCGCCTCGAAGAACTCTATATCCAGTACCAAAAAAATAAAACAACCATTACCCTTGGTAAGCAACTACTCAATACACCCTTTATTAATTTGCAAGATGGAAGGATGCGCCCATCCGTTGTGCAAGGCCTTTGGATACAACATAAAAACAAAGAAAATAAATGGTATGCGGGTTGGCTTAACAGGTTTTCGCCACGAAGTACAGTAGCATGGTATAAGACCGGCGAATCTATTGGGCTTTATCCGGTAGGACTAAATATTGATGGTTCAAAAGCTGGCTATAAAAATGCACTTGAATCTAGTGGTGTGGCACTTGTTGGCGCAGAAATTGGCAGCATTAAAAATTATAAAATTAAGATTTGGAATCAGTACGTACAAAATATGTTTAACAGCGTATTTTTTCAAATCGACAAAACGCCAAATGCCAAGCAGCCTTATTATTACGGCCTGCAAATAATAACGCAAACCGCGGTTAATAAGGGCGGTAACAACGACCCCGCAAAAACATATTTTAATCCAGGTCAATCCAGTTTGGTATTGGGCGCTAGGGTAGGGAAAAAAATAAACAGTTGGGATTACGCACTAAATTATACCCGCATTACAAAGCAGGGCCGTTATTTAATGCCGCGTGAATGGGGGCGTGATCCTATGTATACTTTTTTAATGGGGGAGCGTAACGAGGGCCTTGGTGATGTGAGTGCCTATGTTGTAAAAGCAAAGTATACCGCACCAAAATTACCGCTCACTATTAATATGGGTGCGGGATATTTTAATTTACCAAGCGTTACCAATTTTGCACTCAACAAATATAGTTTTCCATCTTATATGCAGTACAACTTAGACATACGTTATGCATTTAAAGGATTTTGGAAGGGATGGGAAGCGCAAATGATTTATTTTTATAAAGACGCTACGGGTAATACCTATAACTATCCCAAGTATTACATCAATAAAGTAGATATGGGTCATTTTAATTTTATTGTAAACTTTCATTTTTAAAGGTTGGCCATGAAAAAACAATATCTCCTACTTATTGGACTTACTGCACTGGTGCTACTTTATTGTATGGTAAGCTTTATCAAAGGCGACATTTTTAAAATGGACAACAGTCTTGCCGTAACAGATAGTACCTGGTTGGCGCCAAGTATTTATGCTGATAATACGGTGAGTGGCGAGGAGCGCAAACTTGTTATTTACGGTCAAGATTTAATTGCGCATACGGCAAAATATTTAGGCCCTAAAGGAAGCGTGGCGCAAATTACCAATGGTATGAACTGTCAGAACTGTCACTTGCAAGCAGGGGGCAAAGCATGGGGTAATAATTATGCAGCTGTGTTTTCGACGTATCCAAAACTGAGAGATCGGAGTGGACAAATTGAAAGTATTTATAAGCGTGTTGCTGATTGTATGGAAAGAAGTTTAAACGGTACGGCCGTAGATAGTAATAGCCGTGAGTTTAAAGCCATATACGCATACATTAAATGGATTGGACAGGATGTACAAAAAGGACAAAAGCCGCAGGGTTCTGGCATCGAAAAATTAGCCTATTTAGACCGCGCTGCTGACCCTAAAAAAGGGCAGGTGGTATATACAACGCAGTGTGCAAGTTGCCATGGTGCTAATGGTGAAGGGCAATTGGCGCCTGACAATATAGAGTATGCATATCCGCCACTTTGGGGCGCACATAGTTACAACGATGGCGCAGGACTATATAGGATTAGTAGTTTTGCAGGCTATGTAAAAAACAATATGCCTTTTGCGGTTGCTACGCATAAAAATCCAACATTAACCAACGAGGAGTGTTGGGATGTAGCAGCTTATGTTAACAGCCAACCCCGCCCACATAAAGATCAATTTAAAGACTGGCCTAATTATAGTAAAAAGCCAATCGATTTTGCTTTTGGACCTTACGCCGATAATTTTTCAGAAACTCAGCATAAATACGGGCCATATAAACCCATTCAAAATTTTAAATAATCAATAAAAATAAACAAGCATGATGGAACAAATTATTCAACCCTGGCCCTGGTATGTAGCCGGCATTTTAATTGGGCTTATTGTCCCCGCACTTTTAATTTTAGGCAACAAAACATTTGGTATTTCTTCTAATTTAAGACATATCTGTGCTGTGTGTTTTCCGGCGGGCATTAAATTTTTTAAGTACGACTGGAAAAAGGAAATATGGAATTTCTTTTTTGTAGGGGGCATTTTTGCAGGCGCCTTTATTGCCAATTATTTTTTAATGACAGATGCGCCTATTGCAGTGAGTCCGGCATTACAAAGCGAGTTAGCGGGTTATGGTTTAACTGATTACAGTTATATGTTACCTAAAGAGCTTTTTAGTTTTGAAGCATTACTTACAGTAAGAGGTTTTATTATTATGGTGATAGGTGGCTTTTTAGTAGGCTTTGGTACGCGTTATGCAGGCGGTTGTACATCAGGTCATGCCATTATGGGACTTAGTAATTTACAATGGCCATCTTTAGTAGCGACCATTTCATTTATGGTAGGTGGCTTTTTAATGGCCAACATTATTTTACCTTGGATTTTATCTTTATAAAAACAGAACAATGAACAACGAAAAAGTACAAAATATAGATAGCAATACAGCATGCGTTAACGCATCAGAACAACAACACCCGGGTTGGTATAATTTAAAATACGCGGCAGTGGGTATCATTTTTGGAATCGTATTTGTGAAGGCCGAAATTATTTCTTGGTTTAGAATTCAGGAAATGTTTAGACTACAAAGCTTTCACATGTTTGGTGTGATAGGCACGGCGGTAGCGGTAGGAGCAATCAGTGTTTTTTTAATTAAAAAACTAAATGTAAAAACCATCCACGGCGAAAAAATTGTAATTGCAGACAAAGAATTTAACAAGGGTCAAATTTATGGTGGCTTGTTGTTTGGATTTGGTTGGGCTTTAACGGGTGCATGCCCTGGTCCATTATTTGCACATATTGGTGCCGGCTTTTACGCAGTGTTAGTAGTGATAGCAAGTGCTGTTGCAGGTACTTGGACCTACGGATATTTTAGAGATAAGTTACCGCACTAGTTAATAGCTAGCGGTCACTTATTTTTTAAGCCTTCCGTTTTCTTCCATCTTTTTCATGAGGCGGCTAATCACTTCGCGCGAACTGTTAAGGTCAGTAGCAATTTCTTGATGGGTAAGTTTTAGGGTGGTGCCAAATTTTTCTACCTGTTGTTTGAGGTAAAATTCTAGGCGCTCATCCATATTTTTAAACGCCACTTCGTTGACTGTTTTTAATAGTTCTTCAAAGCGGGTGCGGTAGGTTTTAATGACAAAGTAGTGCCAGCTTTTAAACTCGCTAAGCCACTCATCCATATATTTAATGGGGATGGTAAGGAGTGTAACATTTGTGAGGGCTTTTGCAAGCACCTGACTTTGTTCTGATTGAAAACTACATACCATGGAAACGGCGCATGCCTGACCTGGTGATATATAATACATGAAGTACTCGTCACCTTCTTCGTTTTCTTGATAGAGTTTAACGGTACCTTCTACTACCATCATGGTAGATCTAATATTTTGTCCCACTTTTAGTAGGGGCGTGCCTGCAGGAATTTCTTTTATTTCGGCATGCTCAAGTATGGCATCGTACAAACCATCTTCTAAATTAGGAAAGAGGCTTGTTAGTTGTTCTTTGGTAATCACAAATGCAAGTTACCCATTTTTGTGTTTTTTAACTAAATTTGGCCCTTTCCCATACGCTATGCATAAATTTTTAATTGTAGGACTTGGTAATATAGGATCCGAATACGCACACACCCGCCACAACATTGGTTTTGATGTGGTGAGCGCTTTTGTGCTCAAGCATGGCGGAATGTTTAAAAACGACCGCTTAGCAGACGTGGCTACGGTTACCTGGAAGGGCAAACAATTCATTTGCATTAAGCCTACTACGTATATGAACTTAAGTGGTAAAGCATTTAAGTATTGGATGGACAAAGAAAAACTAGAACCCAGCCAAACGCTAACGGTGGTAGATGATTTAGCGTTACCCTTATCTAAAATGAGGTTAAGAGGCAGTGGTTCTGATGCAGGGCATAATGGGTTAAAAGATATTCAGTTAATGCTTGGTACCGATGTGTATCCAAAGCTTAGGTTTGGTATAGGTAATCAGTTCCCAAAAGGTGGTCAGGTAGATTTTGTACTGGGCAAATGGTTAGCATCTGAGCAGCCGGTTATTCAGCAAAAAATTGACAAGAGTATAGAAGTGATTGAATCCTTTGCTGCTATTGGGCTTGATAGAACCATGACGGTTTGCAATGCTTTAAATTTTGAAATATAATTTTTATGAAAATATTTTGTGTAGGCCGTAATTACGCAGAGCACGCCAAAGAATTAGGCAACGCTTTACCCGAAGCACCGGTTATTTTTATGAAGCCTGATACGGCGTTATTAGCACCTGGTGCGAGGTTTGAGTATCCAAGTTTTACTTCTGATTTGCATTACGAAATAGAACTTGTTTTACGCATTGGCAAAACCGCTAAAAACATTTCGGCTGCTAACGCCCTAAGCTGTGTAGACGCCATTACGGTAGGTATCGATTTTACAGCCCGTGACGTACAAGCCGGCCTAAAATCTAAGGGGTTACCTTGGGAAAAAGCAAAGGCTTGGGATAATTCGGCGATTATTGGGGACTGGAAGCCTTTTAACGGTGACGCAAGCGAAATTTTGTTTTCCCTTACCAAAAACGGCCAAAAAGCACAATCCGGCACCACACAAGACATGATTTATAGCTTTGAAACCCTTTTAGAGCACATATCTGGCTACTTTACCCTATCGCCTGGGGATTTAGTATATACGGGCACCCCCGCTGGTGTAGGGCCTTGTTTACCCGGCGATACACTAGCTGGTTTTTTAGGTGACGAGAAATTGTTTGAATTAGCTATCCATTAAAACATTTGATACCCTATATTTGCAGCCCTAAATGGACCTCTTGGCGAGGTAGCTCAGTTGGTTAGAGCACAGGATTCATAACCCTGAGGTCCCGGGTTCAAATCCCGGTCTCGCTACATGAAAATCAACCACTTACGTTTATTCGTAGGTGGTTTTTTACTTTAGTTAAACTCTGTGTCATGTTTTGTGTCATGATTTGTGTCATGATTTTTCATTTTTACCAAAAACACGAACCTTTAATGCTGATATTTCTACAGCGGTTAAGACCTTTGGATCGAGGTAATATTTCTCTAAAACTTGGGTGGTAGAGTGGGAGCTAACAAGTCCTGTGTCGTCACCTAACACTTGGTGATGCCAAGTCAAGTAGGTTTTGCGTAGGTTACTTAAACTGATGTCCTTCTTGATACCTGCACCTTCTTTGTAGTGTGAAAAACCTCTGCTCAAATCGGTCATGATGGTTTTGGTGGTGGATGTTCTATTAGGGTACAAAATATATTCATCCGTTCCAATCTTTTCATTCATACCTAATTCAATCAGAAAGTCCTCAAGGTCAACATTGATACCAATGTATTTTTTACACTCTTTGTTATCCTTTTTTATCCGCTTTACTTTTAAGTTATCAATGATAAAAAGTTTAACTCCTTGTGGTGTGCTAAATATGTCAGACCATTTTAGGTTCACCACTTCTTCACGCCTACCTCCTGTTAAAAGAAATAATTTGAATCCATCTTTTAGATAGGGTCTAAACATATTTTTTTTCTCGCCCTTTCCTCCAAGCGTAATAAATGGACTGAATGTATCAACAGCAGTTAAGATTTTATTAAATTCATCCTCGGTTATTGTATCAATAGAAGGTGGTGTTGCAGCTTTGGTAATAAATTTTCTAAATGGGTTTTTCATTTCAATATTCTCAATTTCTATCAAAAATTCAAAGAATGCACGTACAGCTATAAAGCACTTGTTAAATGTCTTTGGGGAATATTTTTTTTCTGACCATATATAAAAGTTTGATACATCCTCGGTTTTAATATCAGTTGGTCTTGTCCTTTTGATGTTCTTAGTGAGCGATAAGTTTTCAATAAACTTCCAACAGAACCTCACAGATTCGTCGATATGACCTTGAGATACGTTCTTTTTTAGATGCGCAAATTTTGACTCGCCAGACATATACTCACGGTATTTCACAACCGCATCACCTATACAATAATCAGTTAAATCTTCTGAGTATGTTTGTTTATTCTTTTCAAATCCATTTTTAATCAATTCTTTTTCTATATGTGCACATTCAAGAATTGCGTCATTATAATTTACTGCTTCTAAAAACACAGATTTTACACCATGCTTAGTTCCAG
>JAOASV010000060.1 GCA_030158535.1 Sediminibacterium sp. | reverse complement strand
GGTAGAGTAGCTGCAATTGAAGGCCCCCATTTAACGGGCTGCTGCACTGTATTAAACTTCATGCCAGGCACAACGGGCGTTTGCCACATGCTTAGCGGCGTCGCATTATTTAAAGCAAGCTTGTGCATACTTTTATAATTGTATAAATTATCTTTTGCATCGGAGTAAAGCGTATCAATTTCTTTTTGACTAAAAGTCAAATCAAAAACCTTTGCTACACTATTTAAATCAGACTTACTAATTGTGCTGTCTTGTGCAGTTGACACAATTGATAACAACAATAAAATTACAGTTAATACTTTTTTCATAAATTATTTGTTCATGCTTTTTAAATGTTGATTTAGCATCATATAGCAAAGCCATTCCTGCCTTGGCAAATGAAAAGGTCCTTTAAACAAATTGCCTTTTGCTGTTTGCGCGATTGTTCCGTCACGGTGTAAATATCCAAACCACTCACCATGCTCTTTATCATGAAATTTACTATACGCATAATCATGCACCTTTTTATGCATGTCAGCGTAGCGTTCTTCTCCGGTTAATAAATAAGCCATGAGTGTAGCAATGATGGTTTCGTTGTGTGGCCACCAAAATTTCATATCCTGCCAATACTCCTGTACCGGCTTATTGTACACGTCCCTAAAATATAACAGACCGTCATGCTTTTCGTCCCAACCACGCTTCCACATATAATCAATCATTTTGCAACCAAGCGCAATTAACCTCGGGTCATTGTTACGATACTTGGCTTCCTCTAAAATAAACCAACCACCTTCTATCGCATGACCAGGATTTAAAGTTCTGCCATCAATATGATCAATGATAGAACCATCAGGCGCCACTTGTTCCATTACACATTCAATATCATCCTTAACAAAATACTTTTCGATGGTATCGATCCATTCATCAATAAGGTCATCACAACGAGGGTCGCCAATGGTAGCTCGAAGTTGCTGAGCGGTGTTCATCAAAATCATAGGTACGCCAATACCAATGCTTGGCCTTTTCCCAGAAAATTTAGGTGGTAAAATACCAGGTGTTGTAGCATATTCGATGCATTTGGTAAATATTTTCCGGGCGTTATTGGCCGCTTCCTCATCGCCACTTGCTTTTGCATAGGCAGCCGCAGCAATCACATAAAAAGTTTCAGAAAAAAAGTAGCGGCGCTTTCTGATAGGTGTTCCATCACGCATTACATGAAAAAACATTTGACCATCTGTATCAAAACAATGTTTGTTTAAAAATTCGTAACCAAGCTTTGCGCCATCCAACCACTCTTGCTTTTTTTCGATGGTATTGTATAATGTAGATAGTGTCCAAACAGCCCTACCCTGAATCCAAACGGCTTTATCATCATCAATTAAAGATCCATCAGCGTCACGCATAAACAAAAAGCCTCCATGCTCCTGATCGTAAGATTTTGGAAACCAAAAAGGAATAGTATCTTCTAATAATTGATGCTTATAAAATGTAGCAAGTGCTTCAAGTTGTTCTTGACTATACTTCATACAATATAAATTTAAGCCGAAGCTTGTTCAGGTTTTAAATATGCTAGCTGTATAGCAATAACAGCCGCTACAATAATTGCAAGGGCAGCAAAGTCTCTATTTAAATGACCAGCATCGGTAGACTTTCCTAAATAATCTGTAATAACAGCGCCAGCAAAAATGCCAGCCGTGTTTAAAAAGCCATAGGCCGTTGCTCTACTATTGGCTGGTACAAATTGACATAATATAGGCATGTTGTTGGTATCAAACATGCCAAATCCAAAGCCAAACATGGATGCAGCAGCAAAAACCACTACAATAGAATTACTATATCCAAGTAACAGTAGCGCTGGTATCATTAGCGACAATCCTATCGCGCCAATATATATTCGTGCTCGTATGTTTTGCTGCACCCATTTATCAGAAAAATAACCACCCACAATAACTCCAAACAAAGAAGACAATGAAATGGAAATGGTTGTTAAAGGACCTGCCAGCGACATATCTATATGAAGTTTGTCAGCAATTAAAGTAGGCGCCCAGTTTTTGATAGCCCATCCAGGAAAACTTGGAACGGCAAAATATACAATGATAATCCAAAATGAAAAAGATGTAAGTAAACCTGAAACGCTTTTTAAAACTGATTGATATCCTTTTTGTGCTTTATTGAGTATTTCTCTTTTAATATTATCCTGCAAAAAAATAACCAACACGAGTGCATATAGCATTCCAAAGCCACCAAAAAACATAAATGTATATTGCCATGAAAATAATTTAGCAACCGTTGCACCAAAGCCACCAAGTGCTTGGCCCATATATATACCAGACATATGAAGCCCAACAGCCAGAGACCTTGTTTTATCGGAATGATAATCGGCAATAAGTGATAAACCGGCAGGGATATACAATGCTTCACTCAAACCCATTAGCGCTCTTAACCAATAGAGTTCATTAAATGTTGTTGCAAAACCCATCGCAAATGTTACGAGTGACCACACAAATAAACTTCCTATAATGAGTCCCTTTCTATTGATACGGTCTGCAATCATTCCAGAAAACGAACTCATTGATCCATACACCCATAAAAACACGGCCATTAAGTATCCATAGTTGGTAGCCTGCTGAAGCTCTGTAATATCGAGCTGCATAGACGGACGCATGGTTGCAATCATTTGGCGGTCCATATAATTTAAAAGCGCCACCACCCATAAAAGGCCCACTACAATCCAAGGATATTTTTTTGATTCAGTCATTCTTATTTTTTTATAGCACCAACCCAAATTTTAGGCGTTCTAATTCCAGGTTTTATTTCACCAGCAGGTAAATATATTTTACTATTGTTGATAAATGCATGTGTTGTAACAGGAGCCGTAAAACTTAATTGCGCATATGGACCCCAGGTATTTGACACGCGATTATATTTGAGCACGTCTTTACTAAATCCAGGATGCGTTTTTTGTAAATTATTTTTGACAGCGGTTAGTTCCTTTTTTATCGTTGTATCTGAAGCGGCAGCAATTTTTACAGCCAATAATTCGACTTCATGAAAAATAACCGATTTATCACCCCCTATAAACAAAATACTACTATCACTTGATGTAACGGCAGTTGCAGCAGAAACCGTTTCTGGTAATGCTGCTTTTTCATACCAAGTATTGTTTTCTATATCCCAGGCAAATACCTGGTTGTAAATTTTACTAATCCCATCAGCGCCTTTACAGCGGCCACCCATTATATAGACTTGCCCATTGAGTAAAGAAGCAGCAGCATAACTTGTAGGCTGTGGCATGTCAGAAACATGTTTCCAACCTGCTGTTATTTTATCAAAATAAAGTGCCCATACTTTATCAGCAACACCTTTACTATTAGCGCCACCAAAAACATACAGGGCACTATTTGTTGCAACGGCTACTGCATTTGTAAGTGCTTCGGGTAAACTAGGCCATGTAATTGCTTCAAAGCCACTAGCGCCATGCTTTTTTTGAATACTGTAAACTGTATTAATAGCCCCAGTTTCATTTTCACCCCCTGCATACATAATTTTATCCGGTGTTTGAGCAATCGCAGCATAAGCAACACTTGAAGGAAGCTTGAACGAACCTGTATGAATGATGGTGTCGTTTTTTATCCCAAACACAAACACATCATT
>JAOASV010000059.1:2059-3636 GCA_030158535.1 Sediminibacterium sp. | reverse complement strand
ACCTTACTCCAGTAATGTCTTGCACGCGCAGATAAATTCATGCGGGCATTAAAATTATAAATTTCGTTTACGATACTATATACCGTCGTTACTTTTCGGCGGCCTGCAATGGGCACTCCTGAAGCATTTCTAAAGGCATAACCATACTGCCCATTATCCTCATCACGTTTTACATCAAGATCTAAACTAAAATGATCATTGAACCTATAACGCGGTGCAATATTTAAACTTATATAAGCGTCATCGTAAATAGGAGACTCTGCAAAACCCGCATTATACCTGAAAAAAAACTGTTTCCTACTATCCGAACTTCCAGCTAAAGCTGCATACCAGTAGCCCGTTCTTTTTATCATCACACCAGCCGTGCGCATTTCAAAATAATCATGCGTCCATTGAGGTTGCACGTTTAATGTTACAGATGCATCCCAGAAATTTTTGAAAAACCAAAAAGCCCTTGTTTGAATTTCAAAATTAGTGAACACATTGGGTTTATACAAAAAGGCTGGCTTTAGAGTTAAGGTATAACTAGATTGTAAAAAGTTTTTTGTTGGCTTAAACTGATTGTAACTAATTCTTGCGATACCAGAAAATTCGTTGGGCGCCAACAAAAACCCCATATCGTTAGGATCATAAGTATCAGATTCTATATTGGTATGTAGTAAATATTGAATCTTACCGCTCACTTTAGCAAAAGCTAAAATATTTTTAAACCCAGCGTAATTTTTTACACCAGAAATGGCACTTACCCTTCCATTCCAAATAAGCTGATGGGTATTGGTTTTATCAAATAAACTCGCATCAAGGCCTGTAACATTGGCGTTGCGAGAACCTCCACTGCGCCAAACATTACTATTGGTTAATGTAATGGACGACCTACCCGAAAGTGCCTGATCCAACACTACTATATTATAATTGGTTAATGGACTGGTTTCGTAATTTGTTTTTACGCCGGTTGTTTTATCTAAAATAGTTGCGGTTGTAGGCGCAACAAGTGCATTGAAAACACCAATCCCTAATTTCTTTTTATTTCTTCCTGAAAATTTTGTGGCATTGTATAATTGTGAAATACCCGGATTTGAAACAATGGATAAATTACTATTATTGGCTACTTTACTATTAATGGCAGAATAACCTTCTGGGGTTGCACCAATTCTTCTAGAATACAAAAGATTGGCTTTGTTAAAAAGTTCAATCCCTTCTGTAAAAAAGGGGCGATTCTCTTGAAACTGAACTTCGTAAGGCGTTAAATTAAGCACTACATTATCTGATACCACCTGACCAAAATCCGGAATTAACGTAGCGTCTAATGTAAAACTTTCGTTCACGCCATATTTAACATCCATACCTCCGCTGCGTAAAAAAGTATTACTAGTTGTTCCATTTGCATATGGCACTGTCCTTGATCCCGCAGACACATAAGGTAGTAATGACAACCTTAGCGGTGGTTCTATATTTTGAAGTCCTGTTATATCACCAAACTGATTGACATAACCATTTTGATTGGGATCAATTTTATTCCAAAACGCATTTTCATTACTTCCTCTATCATAGCGTTCAAAATTTACGCCCCAGTCTTG
>JAOASV010000059.1:0-2049 GCA_030158535.1 Sediminibacterium sp. | reverse complement strand
CAGTTATTCCTATTACTTTTATTTTTTTTGAAGGAAAACGATAAATCAATGCGCCAAGAAAAGGCATTGTCATGTGATACCAAGCTAACATCCACTTAGGGATCTTTTTCTTAATAAGGCTATTAATCATTATTTTCCTAATAATTTATTTATTTTTTCAATTTTTTCTTCTGTTTTTATTTTATCCGGAATCTTTATTAAAGCTTCTTGTATTTCTTTTTTAGAAAAACGAAGCGCAGCATAAGGTATTTTCATTTCTATCGACCATCCATTTTGATGCATCTGCACTTTGCTTTCCCAAACTGCATCCCATGAGTAATCGGAAGGTGGACCAAACTGGCTACTTAAATTAGGGAGTAGTCTTGCATCGGATTGAACATTACGGGTTGTTACTAAAAACTGAACCGCATTTTGATCATCATTGTAGGTATCAAAAAAAACAGCAAAATAATCTACGTCTTTGCGCTGCTCACCATCCCTGGCTGTTAATTGCTTTCTTATATTTTGTGGCTTGTTGTACAAAAAGGCACCCACATAAATAGCCTGATCGTCATACAAAATAGAAACCCTACTATTATTGGATGCAGCAGCACCCAACTGAGGACTAATTTGAATAAAATTAATAGCAGAATCAGATTGAGCCCATATAAGATCATCAAGTGCTCCATCAATTTTAATGGCCGTGTTGATTTTAAGGGCTCCAATTTTTTTAGGTTGCGCAAAGCCAGACATCACTGCTACCATCAAAAGAAGAACTATAATTATTTTGCGCATATATATAAAATGGGGCAAAAATAGACGAATCTACCTTTGCCCCATTAAAAAAAGTACCAATGGTTAAAATAAAGAAACTAAAGGACCTACATTAGTTGAGTTTACTTTTTAGCGTACTTACCTGCTCTTGCAAATTATTAACCATGCCCGCAAGCTGGTTTACATCCCACCTTGGCACAGCACTCGCTTTTTGCAAAATATAAACTGCCTTCCAGACTTCTAATACATCCTCGGCATTTACATGGTATGGCTCATACTGCGGATTATCACTAATAAGCGTTAGGTTATTCTTTTTTTCGTTGTCGCGAACAATACGCTTGTACACCACGCCTTCGCTTTTTGAAAGCACCACGTAAGTGTTGCTATTTTTTACCTCATCAAAATTTTCTACTTTTTCACCTACAATTACACTACCACTTGGGGTTGGCAACATACTATCCCCCACAATCTCAAAAGCACGGTACTGCCCTGGGGCTAACATGGGAAGGGTAAAGGTATTAAGCTCGTCTACAAATTCAGGATCGGCGTAGCCAGCTAAATAACCAGCTGCGGCTTTAACCGGCACAAAACTAATTTGAGCAGACTCGGCAATCATTTTTAATTGCCTGCGACTTTCGAGGTAAGAAACACCTTTTGGCGTACTTCCTGTAAGGTCTTGAAATAAGAAGTCCTCTAAACTGAGCTTGAACAAAGAACAAATGGCTTCCATCACCTCTAAACGAGGCTCGGCACGCTCTTCTTCGTAGGCGCCAACAAGGCTTCTTTTAATGTTTAGCTTATTTGCAAATTCTTCCTGGGTCCAACCACGCTGCTTGCGCAAGTGACGTAAATTTTTTCCGGCGTTTGACATAACTAATTGATTTAGCTGCAAAATACTAATATTTTTAGTATTACCAAATTTATTTTTAGTATTTTTCTATTTGTATCTTGCACCCATGGCAAAATCAGCAAAAACAAAGGAAATCCCTACTATATTAATCACCAACGACGATAGTGTAAGCGCTCCAGGCATTAAAGCCCTGGTAGAAGCCGTAAAAGGCCTAGGACGCATTGTAGTAGTGGCTCCAGATAAGCCACAAAGTGGCATGGGTCACGCTATTACCATTGGACACCCTTTGCGCCTACAAAAAGTAAATGTATTTGAAGGGGTGGAAACCTATAGTTGCAGCGGCACACCAGTAGATTGTGTAAAGCTTGCGGTAGACGTTGTTTTGCATAAAAAGCCTACCATTTGCTTAAGTGGCATTAACCATGGGGCGAACCACTCTATTAATG
>JAOASV010000058.1 GCA_030158535.1 Sediminibacterium sp. | reverse complement strand
AACGGCTTCTCAACAAATGGGCGGTATCGAATTTTCACTGATTTACACCAGAAGACCCCGCACAGATAAACCCATTATTTGTCCTAAGTTTTAGTTGTCATTGGCTAACTTTACAATAAACCCTTTCTATTGCTTAAAGACCTAATCATAGCATTTGCTTCCTATATCAAAGCCCATCAGTTTATTGTAAAACATAAACTCTGGAAATGGGTATTGATTCCAGGCATTATTTACACGGTTTTATTTTTTGTGGTGATTAACTTATTTAGCAGTACCGCAAGTGATTTTATTGTTTGGATGACCTTAAAATCAGGCCTTAAAGTTTGGATGGATAGCCTCACCAATAGTTTTGCTGGATTTTTATTTGTGGTAGGTAGTACCCTGGTTTGGTTTATGATTTTACTTTTTTATTTTTCGCTATTCAAATATTTATTTTTAATTGTTGGCGCGCCACTGTTTGCTTATTTATCAGAAAAAACGGCTGCCATACTTGAAGGAAAAGAATTTCCTTTTGTGTTCAAAGACTTTGCACATCAGGCTTTAAGAGGCATGTATATTGCGGTAAGAAACGGCTTGTGGCAAACAGTATACCTACTCACCATTTTAATTATCTGCCTGATACCCATTGTGGGATGGTTTACGCCATTTATGGCGCTTTTAATTGAGTGTTATTATTTAGGATTTTCGATGCTTGATTATAGTATGGAAAGAAAAAACAAAACAGCCCAAGAGAGTATTTATTTTATAGGAAGCAATAAAGGCCTTGCCATTGGTAATGGCATTATATTTTACATGCTACACATGATTCCCATTATAGGTTGGTTATTTGCACCCTGCTATGCTGTAATAGCAGCAACGCTTAGCCTAGATCCTAAAAAACAAATTGACTAATGACCGCAGGAAAAGTTATTTTAATACCTACCGTTTTACATGAAGAAGCAGACAATACCGTTCCGCCTTATGTGATTGAGCAGGCTAAATTATGTGATGCATATTTTGTTGAAAATGAAAAAACGGCGCGCAGGTATTTAAAAAAGTATTGGCGTGACATGATTATCGATAACTATACTTGGCGCGCGATACATAAGGCCGAGCATGATGTAGTTTCAGAATTTTTACAATTACTTTCTCAAGGAAAAAATATTGGCATCATTAGTGAAGCAGGATGCCCTGGCGTAGCGGATCCTGGCCAAATACTAGTAGCTGCCGCTCAAGAAAAAGGATTTGAAATTTGCCCACTGGTAGGCCCCAGCTCTATACTATTAGCACTCATGGCGAGTGGCATGAATGGACAAAATTTTAGTTTCCATGGTTACCTCCCTATTGATAGTTTGGAAAAGAAAAAAAACATTGCACATCTAGAACAAGAGTCGCATAAAAAAAGCTCGGCACAAATATTTATTGAAACACCCTACCGTAACAATCAACTCATTAAAGATTTGCTACAAAATTGTCATCCTCAAACAAAAATTTGTATTGCCGTAGATATTACCGCACCTACACAGTGGATTAAAACCAAAACGGTTGCACAGTGGAAAAAAGAGACGGTAGACATTCACAAACGCCTCGCTATATTTTTATTACAAGCCTAATTTTTCAAATACCTATCATTAAAAACCATAGGTATCTACCAGATAAATAAGGCCAGCAATATTTACGGCGCCTAATAACAGTTCACGCTTGTTTACGTTTTCAAAAACATCGGAACGCGCGTGGTGTAGGTCAAAATAACGTTGTGGATCTGGCACAAAACCACAAAGTGGCACTTGTAATTGTCTGTTTAGCGGACTAATATCTGAACCACCGCCAATATCATCCATAGTAGTGGTACCATAAGGTTTTAATAGAGGTATCCAGCGTTTTGCTGCTTCCACTTTTTCAGGTGCAGCGGTAAAACTAAAGCCTCTTGGTGTAAAGCCACCTTCGTCACTCTCTAATGCAAAAATGTGTTTTTCCTTTTTATCTTTTGCCGCTTGCGCATAAGCCATACCACCTCTTAAACCATTTTCTTCATTGGCAAATAGTACAAAACGTATGGTACGCTTTGGCTGATAACCAACTGCTAGCATTGCGCGCATTACTTCCATGGTATGCACCACGCCAGCACCATCATCATGTGCGCCTTCATTTACATCCCAACTATCTAAATGCCCACCGAGCGTAATAATTTCATCCGGAAACTGAGTACCTTTTATTTCGGCAATAATATTATGACCTGTAGTGTCTGCTAAAAATTTACCATGCGTAGCCATACTTACTTTTACGGTGCTAGATTTTTTTGCAAGTGACCATAAATAATCTGCGTCGCGAGGACCTACTGCTTGTGCAGGAATTTTTGGAAATGAATCGTTGTAAGCCATACCACCCGTGTGCGGATCATTAGCCGTAGAACTTGTAAGTGAACGAATAATACAACCTACCGCGCCATATTTTGCAGCTTGGCTCGCACCGTTTCTTCTATACTGTCCGGCCTTACCGTAGGCTTCAAATGTTTTTACAATGGTAGCGTCAAAACTATTATTGAAATAAACAATTTTACCTTTTACTTCGTCTTTGCGTTTTTCTAACTCTTCAAAATTTTGAACAGCAAGTATGGTAGCTTCTACTTTTTTACCATCTCCTAAAGAGTTTCCAAGTGCCAATACATCTAGTGTACGTGCTTGTTTTTTTCCATCAATACTTGTAATACTAGCAAAGTCACCAGTTCCGCGCACCCATCTTGGTACCTGACATGCTTGTTTGCTTACAATTGGCGCACCAAGTTGCTGCAAGGTTTTTTCACCCCAGGCTTCTGCCTTATACATGGCTGGAGAACCTGCTATTCTTCCACCTACTTTTTTAGTGAGCTCATACAGTAAATCGTATGCCTTACCATTTGTAAGAATCTCATCAGATAATTTTTTAATAAATACGGCGTCAGCATTAGACGGCTCTGTAGATTGGCCCAAACCAAAAAAAGGCACTAATAAAAGTAAATAGATGATCTTTTTCATAGGGCTCAAGTTAAGAATTTCTAGGAATTTGACCCTCAACCAGCCATTAAATAAACAGAATGCCAAAATAATTGTTACTTGCATATGAAATGGTCAAGTTTAGAGCCCATTTATAATACTATGCGTATAGGGATTGTTTGTTACCCCACTTTTGGTGGAAGCGGTGTTTTGGCCACCGAACTTGGAAAGGCCTTAGCCGATAAAGGACATCAGGTACATTTTATTACCTACCAACAACCCGTAAGACTCAATGAGTTTAACGCCAATATTTTTTACCATGAAGTAAGGGTACCTACCTATCCGCTTTTTGATTACCCACCATATGAGGTAGCACTTGCTTCTGCGATGGTAGATGTTATTATCAATCATGACCTAGATTTATTACACGTGCATTACGCCATTCCGCATGCCTCTGCAGCTTATATGGCCAAGCAAATTGTAAAGCAAAAAATAAATAGAAATATCCCGGTAATTACAACATTACATGGCACCGATATTACACTGGTTGGTAGAGATAAAACCTACGAGCCTGTTGTTACTTTTTCTATCAATGAAAGTGACGCTATTACAGCCGTGTCTAATAATTTAAGAGATATTACGTACCAAACATTTAAAATCACCAAAGAAATTGAAGTGATTTATAATTTTGTGGACGTAGCGCGTTTTGATAAAAAACCAAGTGAAGCTTTTAAAAAAGTAATTGCCCCTAACAACGAAAAAATAATTACACACGCATCTAATTTTAGAAAAGTAAAAAGAGTAGATGACGTAGTGCATATTTTTGCAAACATCATCAAAGAAGTTCCTGCTAAATTATTAATGGTGGGTGATGGCCCTGAACGCCATGCTACAGAAGAGTTAGCGCGTACCCTGGGTATCGAAGAGCATGTTCGCTTTTTAGGCAAGCAAGAACAAATTGAAGATATTTTAGCAGTAACAGACGTGTTTTTACTCCCTTCCGAATATGAAAGTTTTGGCTTAGCAGCACTAGAAGCTATGGCGGCTCGCGCTGTTGTCATTAGTTCTGACGCTGGAGGCCTTCATGAAATTAATATACAAGGCGAAACGGGTTATATGGCACCTGTAGGTGACGTTGCTGCCATGAGTGGATATGCTGTTGGATTATTATCTGACGAA
The DNA here is from genome assembly GCA_030158535.1 of Sediminibacterium sp. Taxonomy (GTDB): domain Bacteria; phylum Bacteroidota; class Bacteroidia; order Chitinophagales; family Chitinophagaceae; genus Sediminibacterium. The sequence continues at coordinate 13,263 of JAOASV010000058.1, read as the reverse complement.
AATAAACTCATGCAAATGAAACAAGCCGCTTATGAGCAGGCTTGTTTATTTGACATCAGTAAAATTATTCCAGAGTACGAAAAACTGTACAGCCGTTTTTGCAGAATGTAATCCATTACATTTCTTTTGCCGTAAACTCCATTAAGGTTTTGATATAATCTGGCGACAAATTAAATTCGAGACCAGCGGCTTTATAGAGTTCAGGAAGTGTTTTTGTACCCCCTAACGATAAAGCGTTGATATAATTTTGAAGCGCTTGTTTTGGATTTTTCTGGTACTGCATCCAAAGTCCTATCGCACCTAGTTGCGCAATACCATATTCGATATAATAAAATGGCACTTCAAAAAGGTGTAACTGGCGCTGCCAGCCAATTTCACGGTAAGCATCTAGTCCAGTATAATCGATACTATTTGTAGAAAATTCTTTTAAGATAGCCGTCCAAGTAGCCGTTCTTTCTGCTACGGTATGCGCAGGATTTTCATATACCCAGTGCTGGAACTTATCAATAATAGCAATCCACGGAAATATGGTAATGGTTCTTTCTAATTGATGCTCACGCGCACGTTTTAAATCGTCTTCATTGTCAAAAAATGCCTGCCAATGATTCATAGAAAATAATTCCATGGCCATACTTGCTACTTCCGCAATTTCCATTGGATATTCTTTAAAAGCATTGAGCTCTAAATGATGCGCTAAAAAAGAATGCACGGCGTGACCACCTTCATGTACCATGGTTGTTACATCACTCATTTGTGATGCGGCGTTCATGAAAATAAATGGCGCTCCAGATTCTGCTAATGGACAGTTGTAACCACCCGGCGCTTTTCCTTTTCGACTTTCTAAATCAAAATGTTTAAGCTCATTCATTTTACGAAGACATGCTGCAAAAAACGGATCTAACTGCTCAAAACAGGTAACCGTTTTTTCGTATAAATCTTGCCCATTTGTAAATGGCTTAAGCGGTAAAACCCCTGCTGGCTCTGCTTCTGTATCCCATGGCTTTAAAACATCGAGCCCTAATTTTTGTTTTTTGCGTGCATATATTTTTTCGATCAGCGGTAGTACATGTAGTTTAACCGCTTCATGAAATTGAAAACAATCTTCTTTGGTATAATCAAATCTGCCAAGTTCTACAAACTTATAATCACGGTAATTTGCAAAACCTGCATTTACGGCTACTTGATGTCTTTTTTGAATCAGCGATGAATACAAATCATGCATCGCATCTTTATCGACAAGTCTTCGATCCTGAATTTTTTTATACACCGATTCTCTAACTGCGCGGTCTTCGTGTTCTAAAAATTTAGCCGCTTGTTGCAGTGTATATTCTTTACCCTCTACCTCTACTGTCATTTTACCTGCAATTGTGCCATACTGTTGTTGCATCACACTCAACTCGGCTTGCAGTGGAATATTGGCTTCTCTAAATAATTCAATATTTTTTTTGACAGACCTGATATAGGTATAGTGACTGTCTTTATCTAAGGATGCAGTATGCGGGCAATCAATAAATTTTTTATTGAGTTGATCGGCATAGGGCTGCATTTTAGGCTGAATTTCGAGACAAAAATAATTGAAGGCCTCTTCGAGCGCAGGGCTCGTGGTATCGCAGGTCATTTTGATTTGTCTCCAACAAGCGTCTTCGCTAATTACGGCTTCCACTTCACTCATGTCCTTTAACCACTGCTCTAAATCTTGTAAAGATCCAAGGGGTCTGTCTACTAGTTCTTTAAAAAACGGCTCTAGGCTTTCCCAGTTGGTAAGCTCAAAGCCAGCAGGCATATAGGTACGTGGTATTTTTTGGATATCGGCGCTTAAAGTCATAATCAATGCGTTTGAGGCACAAAAGTAGCTGCTAAATTGCTTCAAAAATGGTAAAAGTTTGCAAAGCTGCCCTGCTTTGCCCTATTTTTGTCGACCCGTAAAAAACAGGACCCTTTGGCTAATATTATTCATGTACTGCCCGATAACATCGCAAACCAGATAGCCGCTGGCGAGGTCATTCAGCGCCCTGCAAGTGCCGTTAAGGAGCTACTAGAGAACGCCGTAGACGCGGGGGCCACTTCTATTCAACTGATTGTATCGGACGCCGGCAAAGCACTCATACAAGTCATAGACAATGGTAAAGGCATGAGCCCATCAGACGCGGCCATCGCTTTTCAGCGTCATGCCACCAGTAAAATAAAAGCCATTGAAGATTTGTTTGCCATTAAAACCATGGGGTTTAGAGGTGAAGCACTGGCATCTATTGCAGCGGTTGCACAGGTAACCATCAAAACAAGAAGAGCCGAAGACGAATTAGGAACAACAGTAGATATAGAAAATAGTGCCGTTCAAAAACAGGAAGCATGCAGTTGTCCGGTGGGCACGAATATTTCGATGAAAAATTTATTTTTTAATGTGCCTGCTCGACGCAACTTTTTAAAAAGTAATGCGGCAGAGCTCAAGCATATTATCGATGAATTTATAAGAGTGGCAATGGCCTATCCTGACCGCTTGTTTACACTAACGAGTAATGGTCAAGAAGTTTTTCATTTAGCGCCCGGCAATATCAAACAGCGCATCGTTCAAATTTTGGGAACCACTTACACGTCAAAACTTGTGAGCGTTACCGAACACACAGACTATATGAATATTTATGGTTTTATTGGAAAGCCCGAAACGGCCCGTAAAACCAGGGGTGATCAGTATTTTTTTGTAAACAACCGCTTTATTAAAAGTGCTTATTTAAACCATGCTGTTAACGCCGCTTACGCCGATTTAATTCCTAAAGATTCTTTTCCAGGCTATGTACTATTTATTGACCTTGACCCATCTCAAGTAGATATTAACGTACATCCAACCAAACAGGAAATTAAATTTGAAGATGAAAAAATCATGTACGCTTTTGTTGGCGCCGCTGTTAAACACGCGCTGGCACAGTTTAGCGTAGCACCTTCTTTAGATTTTAGCTTAAACGCAGATATCCAAAGTTTAGACGCCGTTAACAAACCATTTACTTCAGAAAAAAAGGAAGCAACGGCTTCAAGCTCTTTGTACCAGACCTTTACACAAAAGCATCAGGCGCATTTTATTGAAAGAGAAAACAAAGGAAACTTAGGGCATTGGAAAGATTTTTATGAAATGCCATCTAAAGGCGAAACCCTTGCGCCTAAAAAACCAAGCTTAGAAATTTTAGCGGATACCCCGCTTATACAAATACACAAAACCTACATTATCGCATCTACCAACAATGGTTTTGTACTAGTTCACCAACAACTAGCGCACGAAAGAGTGGTATATGATAAATTAGTGATTGCTGCACAAACAGCGCAAGTGCCCACACAAAAAAGTTTATTTCCGGTAACGCTTTCGTTGGGCGCTTCTGATACAGCTATTTTAAGTGAACTACTAACTGACTTACAACAAATTGGCTATCAGGTAGAACCCTTTGGTAACAATAGTTTTGTGATACAAGGCATCCCTGCCGACGTAGAACCCGGTAATGAAAAAAATGCGATTGAACTACTTATAGAACAGTACAAACATTTTAGTTCAGAAATTAATTTTAGTAGACGCGAAAAAATTATCAGATGCATGGCGCGTCAACAAGCCATTAAAACTGGACAAACCCTCGCGCAAAAAGAAATGCAGGTACTTATTGAATCACTTTTTGCTTGCACCACACCAGGGGTAACTCCTTCAGGTAGCCCAACCTATATTGAATACAAAGAAGATTACTTAGATCAGCTTTTTGGAAAATAAACAGCAATCAATGATTGCAACAAAATCCTAGTTTTTATTGTACAATACTTGAATAAACTGTTCTACAGCTTTGCGTACTGCAGATGCCGTAGTAGTATGGTTATTTACAAGTACCGAAAATATAAGTGTCTTGCCTTTTTTGGTAATCAAATAACCACTTAAAGCCACCTGACCACTGAGCGTACCGGTTTTAGCAAAGATTTTACCATTCAGGTTTTTATAATTACCACTAAGCGTTCCACCCAGTTCACCCCCAGTTGGAAAAATGTTTTGAAGTCTTTCAAATGAATAAGAGGTATACATTTTATGCAGGATACTCGTAAAATTTTCAGGTGTAAATAAATTATACCTACTTAATCCACTGCCGTCTACCCAAGATGGCTTTTGTGCTAAATCCGCTAAATCATTAGCAAGTAAAAAAGCAATGGTTTTTTTATCATCAAAGCTTTGGTGTAATCCTTTACCTACCATTAAAAGCGCCTGCTCTGCATAAAAATTATCACTACGGTGCATGAGTGGCTTTAATAAAGAATCTAAAGGACGCGAATAAATAGTAGTTGCTAAAGTTGGGACAGTTTTATCACTAGCAGGATCCGCAGCAATAACTTTAGTGCCCCCTAAAGCTTCTGATAAAAGAGAAGCTTCGAGCGTTAAGGAAGTTGTTGTCCAATTAGAAGTACGATATGGAATTTCTTCTAGTGTGGTATTTCCAGATGAAGGCTGCACTAAAAATTGATTGTTAGCCATTTGTCTAGATACGCCAAAACCCTTGTTAATATTAGCTTGTAAGCCCTTGGTGGAATCTTTAAAAAACGAAGGCATCACTGTAAACTGACCTGCATTTTTTGTATACCGTACCACATTTCCATACATGGGAAATGCAGAACGTGATGGCATATAGGAAGCGTCATAATCATCCCAAGACCAGCCCTGTCCAAAAGGTTTAGCTGTAAAACTTGGCGTATGCAAATAAATTGTATTGGCATTTTTTAATGCACCTAGTAATGGATGTGACGCGTATTCTGGTTGTAAAAAAGTAGGATCTCCTGTAGCAAATACGTGCATGCCAGAATCGGTGGCAAGTATTTGTGCGGCAGCAACACTATCTCCTAAATACTTTAATGCTGCAAAACAGGTAACAATTTTTGTATTACTTGCTGGCACAAAATATTTATTGGACTGATATGAAAACAAATTGGTGTTAGACGACGGATCAAATACGTGAATACCAATATGAGCACCAGATAAATTACTAGCCTCTATAATATTTTGATTCGCTGCTTTTTGTAGCTTTTGCTGCACTGAACATGCACTAAATTGTAGCACTGCAATAACGAGCGCAATTAATTTACTAGTACGACCCATCTTGTTCATGAATTGTTATTTTGTACCCTAAATATAAGGCTATAATCGTTCTACCGCGCGCATCCAGCGCTCAGGAATTTCATTTTTACCAGCATGCAAATAATCTTTAAGGCTGCAAGCCACAAATTCACCATCGTGTAATTGCATCCACCAACGGCCCGTTCTTTTGCTTTGTAAAAACACGGTTTGCACTTCTGCAAATGCCATCGTAAACTCGTTAAACTCGTTACGGTTAGCAAGTGACGCTTCTTGTTTGCCTCTGTTCACGCCATCCATGATATACCATAACATATGCGCAATTTGCTTGGCGGTCATTTGATGTACATCCTGCTCTGGCATATAACCATAGATGCCAATAGTGTTACACGTATGACTCATACCCGCATACTGCGTTAACGTACAAGCTTCTTCGCCATTAAATCCATTGGGCGATAAATGATTGGCCGGTGCATGTGCATGTTGTATAGCCGCTATGTCAAATGAAAATAAATGTGAATTGCGAATAGCAGGTTCCATTTCTGAAATATCTTCTTTTACCTTACCCAAGCGGTAGCAATCAAACCTAAATTTATCGATGGTTTCTAGCATTTGCGGATGCATGAAATAACTTTGGAAACCAATATGATTATAGTGCTTTAAATGATTGGGCATCCCCGTAAATAATTCCACTAAAAAATTATCGGCAGGTAATACGCTCTCCATATCCATATCTATGCGCGCATCTACACACACAGCATCAATAATTTTATTTTCGTTTACATACGACTGATATTGCGCGAGTGTAACATCGTGAGAGCCTCCCAAAATCACTACTTTTTTACCAGCAGCCGTAAGCTCATTAATAACCATACGAAGCGCCGCATAACTATCTTGTAGTGTAGCGCCACATTTAACGTTACCAATATCTGCTACTGTAACAGCTGTATGCCAGTGGTATAAATTATAAAATGCAAGCCTGATGGCATCTGGCGCATCGGTGCTCGTATATTCGATACCGGCACCACGCATTTCACCACAGCCTACCAAAACGATATCTGCATTTTCTAGATCTGGAAAACTATGATCATACACCGCTATATGGGTTCCTAGTTGCGTGTCTTTAAAGCCTTCATCCTGGGTTAATTGAGCAATATTAACGGGCTCTAGAAAATCAATCACAGAATCTAAAGAGGAACTTGACATAGCTAGTTATTTGTGTCACTATAACGTGTAACCAGCCCTAAAATTGCGTCTGAAACTTAGATTTCTGTATACTTATAGCCTACCCCCCTAACCGAATGAAAGTACTGAGGATGGCGACTGTCGGCTTCAAAATATTTCCGAAAACTGAGGATAAAATTATCGATGGTTCGGGTAGTTGGATATACTTGATAGCCCCAAACTACTTGTAGTATTTTTTCGCGGGTAACCACTTCACCTTTGTTTTCGATGAGTAGTTTTAAAAGCATCACTTCTTTTTTACTAAGCTCTACATTGTCTCCACTATAACAGATAGCAGTTTGTGCTTTAAAATCGATGGTATTATTACCAAAAGCATACGTATCAGCAAGGGTATGCTTATCCTGTATTCGCTTATTTTTGTCAATCAGCTTTTCTACGCGAAGCAGTAACTCTTCGAGGTTAAAAGGCTTGGTTAAATAATCATCGGCACCTTTTTTTAACCCCATAACCCTATCGGTACTTGCATTTTTAGCACTTAGTATTAAAATGGGTACTTCGTTATTGGCCACACGCACGGCTTCGGTAACTGCAATGCCATCCAGCTCTGGAAGCATAATGTCCATGATGATTAAATGAAAAAACTCGTTAGATATTTTTTTAAGGGCTACTGCTCCATCAAAAGCAGACGTAACCTCATAACCTTCCATCTCTAAGTTGAGCTTTAGGGTTTCGTGGAGGTTTTCCTCGTCTTCTACTAATAATATGGATGCTTTGGTCGTTGGCATTAGCTATTAAATGTAACAACAAAATTACTGCCTTGTGGTTTGCTATCTGTCACAGAAATGTTTGCATTGTGGTTTTTGGCAATTTTTTTGCATAAATAAAGCCCAAGACCCGTGCCTTTAGTATTACGGGTAGCTTCGGAACCAATGCGGTAAAACTTTTCAAATATTTTTTGCTTTTCGTTGTCAGGAATGCCTTTACCGCTATCGATGACTTCGAGTTTGATATGTTTACCCTGCTGGGCCAGTATCACTTTAATTTCTGTGTTTTGGGGCGCATATTTATGTGCATTTTCTAATAGGTTGTTCACGAGCATTTGAAGTAGCAGTGTTTCACCATCTAAATACAGCGTTGGCTCTATTTGCTCTGTTACAAGCCTTGATGGATAATGCTGTTTAAACGTATCGATGCATCCTTCTAGTAAATCAGAAAAATTAATTTCGGTGCGGGCTTCTTGATAATCTTTTCCATCTAGTTGAGACGCTAATAAAATATTATCACAAAGCATGTTTAAGCGGTTGGCTTCCTGCAGTGTGCTTGCAATCATTTTATCTTGTTGCGCTGGATCTAGTTTTCGTTTTTGAAGTGTTTCTAAATTGAGCTGCGTTACAGCAATAGGCGTTTTTAATTCGTGGGTAACAGCCATCATAAAATTTTGCTGCTGTTCTGATGCCCTAATTTGTCTGCGCGTAGCCCTGTACACATACACAGCACCTACTAAAATGAGTGCTAAAAAAGTAAGCCCTTCGGCAATGTATTGCACCCTTTTTCGAGACTGCATTTTTAATAGTTGCTCCACCGTTTGCTTTGGCACAGTAGGCTGAGCCTGCGTTCCCGTTATTTGCTGCAACTGAACGGCAACAAGGGTGTCGTTTTGTTTCACAAGTGCAATAAACCACCACAATAGGGCAGCAATCATATAAATGAGAAGCGCCCAATACACCACTTTTACAGCAGTTAGTTTTCGGTTAATTTTTGGGCTGATTTTTTTCATGCTTAAGGCAATGCTTTTTCAACGCGAATACCTGCACTTAACACAGCGGCAAGTGGCTCGTCACGCATTGCTTGTGCTATCGTAAAACTGTACACGCCTGCTTTTAATGCAACGGGCGCTTTCGTAATTTTAATTCTGCTATCAAAAATATCATCCATACCCGCACCCAACCAACCATTTGCATTGTCGGCGAGTTTTAAATTTACAAGTTGCGTTTGCTTGACACCCGCCGGTGATTGTGTGGTAATGTTTACCCAAATATTATTGTACTTGTAAGCGTCCGTATGTCTGATAACAAAATAAATATGATAAGGGGCAGTGGTATCTTTTACTTCAAATGAAAACGAAGGCTGCTTAGAAACATGCCACTCATTTTTTGGAAAACTTTCAAATTTTTCAAAAATATCAATGGTATTGCATGAAAACAGGACCATGCAGCTTAGAAAGCAGGTTGTCAAAAGTCCTAGTAAGCTATTTTTTTTCACCGATCTATTTTATGTAAAATTACAGACTTGCAAATACAAATCTTATAAAACGTTCAATATTTGTTCTTTGGCTTTTTCGAGCTCATCTTTCATTAAAATCACCAGCTGCTGTATTTCAACGTCATTGGCTTTAGAGCCCGTGGTATTGATTTCGCGACCAAATTCTTGTAAAATAAAAGAGAGCTTTTTACCCTTGCTGAGTTCTTTTTCGGCTAAAATGGATCTGAAGTAAGCACAGTGGTTGTTTAAACGCACTTGCTCTTCACTGATGTCTATTTTTTCGATATAATAAATAAGCTCTTGCTCTAAACGGTTACCATCGTAATTATCCTTTCCAACCTGCTCCTCTAAAAGTTTAACAAGACCTTCTTTGATTTTGATACGGCGTTTGGGGGCTAATACCGCAAGCGCTTCTTGATGTTTTTCAATATTACTTACACGCAGTAACAAATCGGCTTCTAAAGACAAGCCTTCATTTTTACGGTGTTCATTTAATTGATAAATAGCTTCTTTTAATACTTTTTGAAAACCTTCCCAATCACTGTCAGACAAGGTTTCAGAAGAAGCAGTAATCACTTCTGGAAGTTTTAATAAAGTGCTTAGCAAATCACCTTCTGGAAGTCCTAACTCTTTTGCAAGTGCTGCCACTGGCTCGTAATATGCTTTTGCTAAATCGGTATTGATAGAAACCGGTTTACCCGTTCCATTTTGTTTGATGGTAATAAAACATTCTACGCTTCCTCTTTGCAAACCTTCATTGAGCATGTTTCTAATGTCAAACTCAAATGGTTTTAACAAAGCAGGAATATTGATACGAAGATCAAACTGCTTGCCATTTAACGAACGCACTTCTACTAAAAAAGTTTTGTCGCCAATGGTTTGTTCGGCTCTACCGTATCCTGTCATGGAATATAACATAGTAACTATTTATTTTTTAAAAATCGATACCCACCCATTTCCGTTTGCTCTGTTCGTACTTTTTAAAGTCAAACTTATAAAGCTTACCTGGCCTGTGTGGCACATCCTGCTCAATTTCATTGATATCAATTAAGAGCTTCATAGATGCAAACTTTTTTCTAAAGTTGCGTCTATCCAGCGTTAATCCAGAAATTGCTTCGTATAAGTTTTGCAGTTCGCGTAGTGAAAATTTTTCGGGCAACAAATTAAAACCAAGTGGATGCTCCTGAATTCTTTTTTGCAACCAGGCATGACAAGCGTCTACAATTTCTTTATGGTCAAATGCCATTTCATGTAAATCTTCAACACTATGCCAGTGGAGCTCGTTGGCTGTTATGGCTAATGCGTGGTGGTTGATATTTAGAAGCGAGCAATAAGCAACCGTAATTACCCGGCCACCAGGGTGACGCGTAGGATGCCCAAATGTTTTTACCTGATCGAGGTATACATCTTTCATACCCGTTCTTTCCTGTAGCACACGGTAAGCGGCGTCGTCTAGTTCTTCATTATCCTTTACCATGTCTCCAAGTAATGAAAACATGCCTTTGAAAATATCCAAGTCACTTTTAATGAGAAGTACCTTGAGCTTATTTTCTTCAAAACCAAAAATTACACAATCCACCGTTAACGGCACTTTAGGGTAGGATACCACTAATTGAACCGCATCATTTACCTGCTCGTTATTGCTTATTTTAGATGGTTTTTTTGTGCTCATAGGAAAAAGTACAAGGGCTATCCCTTTTTTGTGGTTTGGCAATATACAAAGTTTAGGATTAGTGTATATAAATCGTTTCAAACCATAGGTAACTAGGCCTGTAAACATTAACTTTACGACTGCAAATAAGCCCTATGTTTACACCCGAAAACTTGCGCATTTTACAGGCTTTAACGAGCCAATTATTAGCAGACTTAACAAACAATCGTTTGTCCTATAGTGAGCAGGAAATGATAGACTTGCAGCAGGTTTTACGTTTTCACGAATACCGTTATTATGTTTTAAATGAACCCCTCATTAGCGATGGTGAGTATGACCGTTTATTTAAAGCACTAGCAGCCTGCGAACAAAAAAATCCTACTAAAATAACCCCCGATTCACCTACACAACGTGTGGGCAGTAGTTTAAATGGCCAGTTTGAAACAGTGGCACATTTGGTGCCCATGCTAAGCCTGGACAATAGTTATAATGAGGCCGATTTAATTGATTTTGATAGAAAAGCAAAAGGACTGGTGGGGCTTGATAACATTGATTATTCGATAGAACCAAAATTTGACGGGGCGAGTATTTCACTAATCTATGAAAACGACCAGTTGGTGCGCGCCACCACAAGAGGTGATGGTGTTGCTGGTGATGACATCACACAAAATATAAAACAAATTAAATCCATTCCTTTACGTGCAAACTTTGCCATGTATGGTTTACAAACCGTAGAAATTAGAGGCGAGGTAATTATGAATAAAAAAGCATTTGATGGTTTTAATGCCACACTTGCTGCGTCTAATTTACCACCCCTTGCCAATCCGCGTAACGCTGCGGCTGGTGCACTAAGAATGAAGGACCCTCGTGAAGTTGCACAACGAAACCTAGACGCATTTTTATACCATATCAGTTACTATACAAAACTTGATAATGCAGCTGCACTACATCCGGCATTAACCACCCATAGCGGCATGCTTGATATGCTTTGGGACCTTGGTTTTAGATCTCCTAAAAAAGAAAAGAAGGCAGTAACCAGTATCGATGCAGTTGTAGATTATTGTTTGTCTTTTGAAGCAGGTAGAGACAACCTACCTTACGAAATTGACGGCATGGTTATTAAGGTAGATAATATTGCACTTCAAGAAAAAATGGGCATGACTTCACACCATCCAAGGTGGGCCATTGCCTTTAAATTTAAAGCCAGACAAGCTTCTACAAAGCTTATTGGTATTGAATTTCAGGTGGGTCGTACAGGCGCTGTTACACCAGTAGCTAAACTGCAACCCGTAAGTGTAGGTGGCGTAACCGTGTCTAGCATATCAGTGCATAACGAAGAGTACATTAAAGAAAAAGATTTAAAAATTGGGGATACCGTTTTAATTGAAAGAGCTGGTGACGTGATTCCTCAAATTGTAAAATCGTTGGCTGAATTAAGAGATGGAAACGAACAGTCCATTGTATTTCCAACGCATTGCCCTGCTTGTAATGCACCATTAAATAAAGAAGAAACAGAAGCCGTATGGCGTTGTAATAGCAATACTTGTGAAGCACAAGTGGTAGAAAAAATAATTCACTTTGTATCTAAAGACGCGCTTGATATTAAAAGTTTTGGCGAAGCCAATGTGCGCAAATTTTATGAGCTAGGGCTCATTACAGATGTGCCCAGCATTTACAGTTTAGATTTTGAAAAGATTGGTACACTTGAGGGCTTTGGCAAAAAAAGTATTGATAATTTACAAGCGGCACTAGAAGCTTCTAAAAAACAACCACTCTACCGTTTAATTTATGGTTTAGGTATTCGTTTTATTGGAGAAACAACGGCTAAAACATTAGCCAACGCCGTAGATCACTTACTAGATTTTACAACCAAAACCGAAGAAGACTTATTAGCCCTCGAAGACGTAGGCGTTAAAGTAGCAAAAAGCATTGTAGACTTTTTTAGTGATGCGCAAAATATTGAACTCCTACAAAAGCTTGAAGCCCTGGGCCTCGATTTAAAAAATCAGAAAAAAGCAGCCCCTGTAGGCAGTACACTATCCGGTCAAACATTTTTATTTACAGGCACCCTCCCTACCCTCAAACGCAGTGCGGCAGAGCAAATGGCCGCCGATTTAGGCGGCGTTATTGCAAGTGGCGTGAGCAGTAAATTAAATTATTTAGTAGTGGGTGAAGACGCGGGTAGTAAATTAGAAAAAGCCAAAAAAATTAATACGATTCATATTATTTCGGAAGCTGAATTTATCCAACTCATTGAATCGTCAAAACAATAAACATGTTAGCACCAGCCACTTTACAGTTTTTAAAAGCACTCGATAAAAACAACAACAAAGCATGGTTTGATGCGCACCGCAAACAGTATGATGCGGCTAAACTAAATTTTGCGGAACTCACACAGCAAGTGATTACGCAGTTTGGCAAAAAAGAGCCATCCATTGCATTACTACAGCCCAAAGAATGTGTGTTTAGAATTAACAGAGACGTGCGTTTTAGCAAAAATAAAGCGCCTTATAAAAACAATATGGGTGCTAGCATAAAAGCGGGCGGAAAAAAATCTTTACTAGCAGGCTACTATATTCATTTAGAACCAGGTGGTAAAAGCTTTGTAGGCGGCGGACTCTATATGCCGGATGCTGCTATTGTTGGAAAAGTAAGACAGGAAATTGATTACAATTACGCGACGTTTTTGCGTATCGTAGAAAACAAGAAATTTATAGTACAGTATGGTGGGCTTGATTTTTCGGAAGGGTTAAGTTTGGTAAGAGAACCTAAAGGTTATGAAAAAGAAAACCCTGCTATTAAGTACCTGAAATTAAAAAGTTGGGTTGCAACGGCCCCGCTAAGCGATACTGCGTTACAAGATAAAAACCTTGCAACGCAGCTCACAAAAGCGTTTGAATATTTACAACCACTCATTTCATTTTTAAATGAAGCTCTTGAGGCCTAAACCTTAAGAAGCTAAAATACCTACACTCGTAAGGTATTCGGCAATTTGCACTGCAGTGGTAGCAGCACCTTTACGTAAATTATCACTTACCACCCACATGTTTAAGGTATTAGCCTGCGTTTCATCTCTGCG
>JAOASV010000057.1 GCA_030158535.1 Sediminibacterium sp. | reverse complement strand
TTATTTACCTACTTCCTATGGCTTTGATGAATATTTGGGCCTGCCTTATTCTAATGATATGTGGCCTGTTGGGTATGATGGTAAACCCATAACAGACACGGGTTCCAAAAAATCTAAATATCCAACGCTTCAATTACTTGATGGGTTTAATCCAGTAATGCCTATTCATAATTTAGAAGATCAGGCTAAACTTACAACGCTGTATACAGAGCGTGCCGTAAAATTTATTGGTAACAATAAAAACAATCCCTTCTTTTTATACCTCGCACACTCAATGCCACACGTGCCCATTGCAGTGTCTAGTAAATTTAAAAATAAAAGTGGCGCAGGATTATTTGGCGATTTAATGATGGAAATAGATTGGTCTATTGGAGAAGTGATGAAGGCACTTGAAAAAAATGGATTAACCAAAAACACGCTTATTATTTTTACCAGTGATAACGGCCCTTGGTTAACATTTGGCAATCATGCGGGTAGTAGTGGCGGACTTAGAGAGGGTAAAGGTTCTGCATGGGATGGGGGCGTTAAAGTGCCTTGTATTATGAGTTATCCGGGTGTTATTGCGCCAGGTACGGTGTGTAATAATTTGGCGGCTACCATGGATGTGCTGCCTACCATTGCGGCACTCACAAAAAGTAATTTGCCTAAAAATAAAATTGATGGCGTAACTATATTGTCTTTATTAAAGCAGGAACCTGAGGCTAACCCTCGCGATCATTTTGTTTATTATTATGACAATAATAGCCTTAAGGCCGTTAGACAAGGTAAATGGAAATTGGTATTTCCGCATCAGTCTCAAACCTATAAAGCTACCGATATGGGCAAAGATGGATTTCCGGGAAAATATGCTTCTGTACCTGTGCCCATGGCCTTATATGATTTGTCTACAGACCCTGGCGAAACTCTTGATGTAGCAAAGCATAATCCTGGCGTTGTTGTTACTTTAACAAGTATAGCCGATATCTATAGAGCCAGTTTAGGCGATGATTTAACCAAACAGGCAGGTAGCGAAAAAAGACCTTCGGCTACTATTCAATAATACACCTAAATAGTATGGATAATTTGCTGATAATCATGACAACAAAATGACAATTTTGGTGTTTTATTAGTCTAGATTTGCAAATCAACGCATAAAAATTCATTACAATGGAAAATACAAACACAGAAGGAAAATGCCCTTACACAGGAGCAACGGTTGCTAGTGCTACCGCTAAACTAGGTAGTGCAGGTAGTGGAACAAGAAACACCGATTGGTGGCCTAATCAGTTACGATTAAACATTTTACGCCAGCACACCGAAAAGTCAAATCCAATGGATTCGACTTTTAATTATGTTTCTGAATTTAAAACATTAGACTTAAAGGCGGTTAAGCAAGACATTATTGATTTAATGACCAATTCTCAAGATTGGTGGCCTGCCGATTATGGTCATTACGGTCCATTCTTTATTAGAATGGCATGGCATAGTGCTGGTACATACCGTACTACCGATGGTAGAGGCGGTGGTGGATCAGGTATGTTACGTTTTGCACCACTTAATAGCTGGCCTGATAATACCAACCTTGATAAGGCGCGTTTACTTTTATGGCCTATCAAAAAGAAGTACGGTAAAAAATTATCATGGGGTGATTTAATGATCTTGACAGGTAACTGTGCACTTGAATCTATGGGCTTCAAAACTTTTGGTTTTGCAGGTGGAAGAGAAGATGTTTGGGAACCACACGAAGATGTGTATTGGGGTTCTGAGCGTGAGTGGTTAGGTGATAAGCGTTACAGTGGCGATAGAGATTTAGAAAATCCATTGGCTGCGGTACAAATGGGTTTAATTTATGTAAATCCAGAAGGTCCTAACGGCAATCCTGATCCAATTGCTTCTGCAAAAGATATCAGAGAAACATTTGCGCGTATGGCCATGAATGATGAAGAAACCGTTGCCCTTATTGCTGGTGGACACACATTTGGTAAAACACATGGTGCCGCTGATCCAGGAAAATATGTAGGTAAAGAACCAGCAGGTGCAAGTATTGAAGAGCAAGGTACTGGTTGGAAAAATACATTTGGTTCTGGTAATGGTGTAAACACAATTACTTCAGGTTTAGAAGGTGCTTGGACAACTACACCTACTAAATGGAGTAATAACTACTTCGAAAACTTATTTAAGTTTGAGTGGGAGCTTGTTAAAAGCCCTGCTGGCGCACATCAGTGGAAGCCTAAAAATGGCGGAGGTGCTGGAACTGTGCCAGATGCACATGATCCATCATTGTCACATGCGCCAACCATGCTAACCACCGACTTAGCGTTGATATTGGATCCTGCATATGCACCAATTTCAAAAAGATTTTACGAAAACCCAGATCAGTTTGCGGATGCGTTTGCAAGAGCTTGGTTTAAATTAACACACCGTGATATGGGTCCTCGTGCTAGATACGTAGGATCAGAAGTGCCTGCCGAAGTTTTAATTTGGCAAGATCCTGTGCCTGCAGTGAATCATACACTTGTTGATGCTGCTGATATTGCACAGCTAAAAGCTACAATATTATCTTCAGGATTAACTATTTCTGAATTAGTATCTACCGCTTGGGCGTCTGCATCTACATTTAGAGGTACAGATAAAAGAGGTGGTGCTAATGGTGCAAGAATTCGTTTAGCTCCTCAAAAATATTGGGCTGTAAACAACCCTGCACAACTATCTAAAGTTTTAGATAAATTAACTGCAATTCAACAAGATTTTAATGCGGGTGCAACGGGTGGTAAACAAGTATCTATTGCAGATGTAATTGTACTTGCTGGTGCTGCTGCAATCGAAAAAGCTGCTAAAGATGGTGGATACAGTGTTACTGTTCCATTTACACCTGGTAGAACAGATGCTACCGAAGAGCAAACAGATGTTGCATCATTTGGCGTATTAGAGCCAACTGCAGATGGTTTCCGTAACTACATCAAGCCTAAAACACTTATTTCATCAGAGGAAATGTTGCTTGATAAATCACATTTACTAAATCTTACAGCACCTGAAATGACAGTGCTTGTAGGTGGTATGCGTGTATTAAAAACCAATTTTGATGAATCAAATCATGGTGTGTTTACTAATCGTCCAGGTGTATTAACCAACGATTTCTTTACCAACCTTATTGATTACAACACTACTTGGAAAGCAACAGGACAAAATTCTTTTGAAGGAACAGATAGAGCTACAGGTGCTGCTAAATGGACAGCAACTAGAGTAGACCTTGTGTTTGGTTCTAACACAGAATTACGTGCACTTGCAGAAGTATATGCTTGTGATGATGCAAAAGAAAAATTTGTTCACGATTTTGTTGCCGCTTGGAACAAAGTAATGAACTTAGATCGTTTTGATTTAGCGTAATGTATAAGTTACCAATAAATAAAAAGGCGGCACTTTTAGTGCCGCCTTTTTTATGTCTAATTAAATATATTTTTTACTTGCAATTATTTGTGATGGCTGCTGCAGCGTCTGGATATTTTTTTGCATTCGCAAGTTGTAAGGCGTTACAAGCTTCTATTTTTTTACCACTCATTAAATAACTCATCCCTAAATAATATTCAGACTTACCTGTTGTTGAACTGCCTACTGCTATAGATTTTTTAAAATAATCTATGGCGTCTGCAAATTTTTGAGCGGTGTAATAGCAGATA
>JAOASV010000056.1 GCA_030158535.1 Sediminibacterium sp. | reverse complement strand
GTCTTTGCCATTAATGCCCGGATTACCTTCACTACCCTGGCCTCCAGGATGTAATGACTCTGTAAGTCTTGGTAAAATCCATAACGTTGGGAAGAGCATGAAAAACGCAAAAATATTATAGACCGCTGCAATACGTGAGCGCTTGTCTTCGTCTGTCATGCTACCACGCAATACAAAATAAGCAAGGTAAATAAGCATGGCAATGGCTGCTCCATTTTGCTTGGGATCACCACTCCATGGACTACCCCATTGATAATTGGCCCAAATGGCACCCGTTGACAATCCTAAAAAACCATATAAGGTTCCGGTTGCGGCAAATGCTTTAGAATAAAAATCATCAATGGGAGAAGTGGTGCGTAAAAACTTTGCCGCATACCACACAGAAACAAAGAGTAAGATCATCATAGCAAACCACATCGGTACATGAAAAAACATGTTGCGAATAGAATGCTCTAATCTGTCATCTAGTTTAGGAACCTTGACGATAAAACCATAAATACTGGTAAAAAATAGAAGCACAAATGCAAGCAATTTCCACCATCCTTTTCGAATCATATTCAATCATTTAGATGACCAAAGCCGCCAGTAAACTAACAGCTGTAAGTGCAAAATTAAGTGAACCTGTACAATATAGAACAGCTTTAACAAATATTAATCCACATTAGCATAAAATTGGCAAAATTAATTGTTTAATCTTGTGTAAAACTACGGCTTAATGGACGCCCCCTTGTTACAAATCAATAACCTCACTGTTTCTTTCGAAAATGAGCAGAGCAGCTTTACTGCGGTAAACAACCTGAGCCTGAGTGTTTGTAGGGGTGAAATTAGAGCGCTTGTTGGGGAATCGGGTTCTGGTAAATCCGTTACCTCTATGTCCATTTTACAGCTCATTCCAAGCCCTCCTGCCGCTTATAAAAACGGATCCATCTTATTTTATAATTCCCTTAACGAATCTATCAACTTAGTAGGGGCAAGCGCATCTGAAATGCAAGCGATTAGAGGCCGTAAAATTGCTATGATTTTTCAGGAGCCCATGACTGCTTTAAATCCAGTAATTACTTGTGGCGACCAAATCATTGAAACGATTACCCTGCATCAAGGACTTACTAAAGAAGCAGCAAAAAAAGAAGCGATTCGTTTATTTACAAGTGTTAAAATAAATAATCCTGAAAAAGCAATTGATACCTATCCGCATGAATTAAGTGGTGGACAAAAGCAGCGCGTAATGATTGCCATGGCCATGAGCGGTAAACCTGATTTACTTATTTGTGATGAGCCAACTACAGCACTAGATGTACAGGTTCAAAAAAGTATTTTAGAACTGCTCAAACAACTGCAACAAGAAACGGGCATGGGTATATTATTTATAACCCATGATTTAAATGTGGTAGCGTCTTTTGCAGACACTGTTACGGTACTCTACAAAGGGGAAGTAGTGGAAGAAAATACAACTAAAGCACTATTTGAAAACCCGGCACATCCATATACCAAGGCACTTTTAGCATGTAGACCAGGTCTTTACCCAAAAGGATATAAGCTACCGGTTGTAAACGATTTTTTATCGAATTCAAATTACAAAGTCCCTCCTATTACGAATGATATTACGGACTCAGCAATAAAATACAATAACACTTTACTAGAAGTCAATCATGTTTCTATTCGCTTTCCAATAGCCACCAATATTTTTGGCAAAGTCACCAAAAGTTTTACCGCAGTAGATAACATATCATTTGATATAAAAGAAGGTGAAACCTTAGGTCTTGTAGGACAATCGGGATGTGGCAAAACCACACTTGGAAGATCAATTGTTGGATTACAAAATATAAACGAAGGCTCAATACTATATAAAGAAGAAACCATTGCAGCTCCAAACAAAGCCTACAATCCGCATTACAAAAAAATCATTCAACTTATTTTTCAAGACCCTTATAGTTCATTACATCCACGTATGCGCATTGGTGACGCCATTGCTGAACCGCTACAAGTGCACCAAATTGTACCCAGTAAATCTGAAAGAAAAGAACGGGTCATTGACATGCTCGAAAAAGTGGAGCTACCCGCCGATTGTTACAACAAATACCCGCATGAATTTAGTGGTGGCCAGCGTCAAAGAATTGTAATTGCAAGAGCACTCATTATGGAACCCAAATTTGTAATATGCGATGAGAGTGTTTCGGCCCTAGACGTGAGCGTTCAAGCGCAGGTATTAAACCTACTTAACGACCTTAAAGCCTCTATGGAGTTTTCGGCGCTTTTTATCACCCACGACTTATCCGTGGTTAAATATATTAGTGACCGAATTATGGTGATGAACCAAGGGAAAATTGAAGAAATTGGGCCTGCCCAGGAGGTATACCATTCTCCTAAAAGCCTTTATACACAGGAACTTATTGCAGCCCTGCCTTAATTTTGGCAATTTTTACCTACTTTTGCAGCCTTCACTAAAAAATCATGCCGTAACATGAAATTATCACAATTTAAGTTCGATCTACCCCTTAACCTGATCGCACAAAATCCAACCAAAAGAAGAGAAGACAGTCGCCTTCTAGTAGTAGACAGAAAAAGTGGTCATATGGAAAACAAAAACTTCCGTGACATTTTAGAATACTATGATGATAAAGACGTTTTCGTAGTCAACAACACCAAAGTATTTCCAGCGCGCATGTATGGTCGCAAAGAAAAAACAGGTGCAAAAATTGAAGTTTTTTTACTGCGCGAATTAAACAAACCAAACCGCCTTTGGGATGTAATTGTTGATCCCGCAAGAAAAATTAGAGTAGGTAATAAATTATATTTTGGCGACAACGAAGAATTGGTTGCTGAAGTTATTGATAATACAACAAGCCGTGGTCGTACCATTCGTTTTTTATGGGATGACGATGATGAGAGCTTCAAAAAAATGTTAGAATTTTTAGGTGAAACACCACTCCCTAAATATATCAAACGCAAACCAGACGAAGAAGATAAAGAGCGTTACCAAACAGTGTATGCAAAGCATGAAGGTGCTGTTGCTGCTCCTACTGCTGGTTTACACTTTAGTAAAGAGCTTATTAAAAGATGTGAAATATTGGGTGTACGTTTTGCAGAAGTAACGCTTCACACGGGTTTAGGCACATTTAGACCAATCGAAGTAGAAGATTTGAGCAAACACAAAATGGACGCCGAGTACTACCAAATCACAGAAGAGGCTTGCAATATTGTAAACAAAGCCAAACAAAATGGTCGTCGAATTTGCTCGATTGGCACTACTACCATGCGTGCCATGGAAAGCAGCTTTACTGCCGAAAAATTATTGAAACCAAGCGAAGGTTGGACCAATCACTTTATCCACCCTCCTTATAATTTTAACGTAGCAGATAGCCTTGTAACCAATTTCCATTTACCAAAAACTAGCTTACTCATTATGACTTGCGCTTTTGCAGGATATGATTTAGCTATGGAAGCCTACAAGAAAGCCATCAAAGATAAATACCGTTTCTTTAGTTACGGTGATGCGCTTTTAATTATCTAATGTTAATTGTCGAGATCATCTAATAGTGATCATTGAATCGAATACTCTTTTATAAAAAACCTAGTTAGCTTCTACTACCAACTGAAGTTTAGCTAGGTTTTTTTCCATTAAGGTACCTAGTATTTTATCATTCATTAATGAGCTTATGCGCTCCCATGG
>JAOASV010000055.1 GCA_030158535.1 Sediminibacterium sp. | reverse complement strand
GGCGACTTTTTCTGAGATGCCGAGCCGGACAAAGTCATCGAAACTGGCCGTGTTCGGGTCGAAATGAAACAGGGATTTTTCAGCGCCTCCAAGGACTGCTTTTCTGGCGCCTAATGCTGCGCGGAAGGCTCCGATCTCTCTTTGAAAAGGAGCAAAATCTGTACTTTGAGGGGCTCGTATATAACGGGCCAGTTCCGGGATCACAAAAAATACAGCAGCAAGTAAAAAAAGCCCCAAGTAAGACCCAGCAGTGGCACCCATGTCTATTCCGCCCACTGCAGAAAGTGATTCTACTGCAACACCATATAGTAGCGTTGGTATAAGTAAACAAAGCACAACAAGGAGTGCGCCTATATATTTCCCCCACACGAGTAAAGCTGGGCGAATGGGCAATGTTTTTAGTAATTCAAAAGTGCCGGACTTGTACTCCTCAGAAAAACTGCGCATAGTTATGGTAGGAACCATAAAAATGAGTAACCAAGGCGCGATATTAAAAAAGCCAGCAAGGGTTGCATAACCCATTTCTAAAATGCTAGTATCCGGAAAAACAAATAAAAGGAGACCCGTGAGTAGTAAAAAAATGCAGAGGGCAATATAGCCTGTAAGGCTTGTAAAAAACTGCTTCCACTCTTTGAGGCTAATATTAAGCATGGCCCAAAACTACTTGTTCTTAGGCAATCTTAAAAAGTAAAAAGTTAAATTATACAGAAAAGCTTTCCCCACAACCACAACTACGGCTTGCATTGGGGTTATTGAAATAAAAACCTTTACCATTTAGGCCATCCGAGAAATCAAGTTCAGTGTTAACCAGGTATAAAAAGCTTTTAAGATCGGTAACTACTTTAACCCCATTGTCTTCAAAAACCTGATCCATGGGTTTAATCTCGTTGTCAAAATCTAGCTTATAACTAAGACCAGAGCATCCACCCCCAACAACACCTACACGCAAAAAATAACTGCTATCTCCGGTAACGCCAGCATCCTCCATCAGTTGTAAAACTTTGGATTTAGCCTTGTCGCTAACATAGATTGTATTTTCGGTAGCTACCATTTGGAAATGAATGCTCGGTTAAATAATATTAGTGAACGCCTTTTTCTTCAAACTGTAATGCTTCTAAACCGTTTTTAGTGCGGTAGTCGTTGATAGCCGCTTTGATAGCGTCTTCAGCTAATACAGAACAGTGAATTTTTACTGGTGGTAAATTTAATTCTTCTACTAAATCCATGTTGTCAATAGCAACTGCTTGATCTACAGTTTTACCTTTTAACCACTCGGTTGCAAGTGATGAAGAAGCAATAGCAGAGCCACATCCAAAGGTTTTGAATTTAGCATCTGTGATAACACCAGAAGCGTCGTCTACTTCAATTTGAAGTCTCATAACGTCGCCACATTCTGGAGCACCTACTAAACCAGTGCCTACATTCTTTTTTGCTTTATCTAGAGTTCCTACGTTTTTAGGATTGCTATAATGATCGATAACTTTTTCTGAGTATGCCATATTTTTATTTTGAAAGGGTAAAAATAATAATTTTTAATATTAATGGTGCGCCCATTCGATAGAATCTAAATCGATGCCTTCTTTAAACATTTCCCATAGTGGGCTCATTTCACGAAGTTTTAAAACCGTATCGGTTACCGCTTTAATGGTATACTCGATTTGCTCATCGGTGGTAAATCTTCCAAGTCCAAAACGAAGTGAACTATGTGCTAAATCATCCCCTAAGCCTAACGCTTTTAATACATAGCTAGGCTCTAGTGATGCAGAAGTACAAGCAGAACCAGAAGAAAGAGCGATGGTTTTATTAAAGCCCATCATTAAGCCTTCTCCTTCTACATATTTGAAAGAAATATTGGCAACGTGTGGTAAACGGTGCTCGGTGCTACCATTTACATAAGACTCGTCAATTTGTGTTAAAGCCGCTTCTAGCTTATCTCTTAACTTGCTTAAACGCTCAGCATCGGCAGCCATTTCTAGTCTAGCAAGTTCACATGCTTTACCAAATCCAACGATACCAGGAACGTTTAAAGTACCACTTCGCATACCTCTTTCGTGTCCGCCACCGTCCATTTGGGCAGTCACTTTAACACGTGGATTTTTACGACGTACATACAATGCACCAATCCCTTTAGGACCATACATTTTATGCGCCGTAAATGCCATAATATCAATACCGTCTGCGTTTACGTCTACTGGAATTTTACCAACAGCCTGTACCGCATCAGAGAAAAATAACACACCATTCTTTTTAGCAATCGCGCTAATTTCTTTAACCGGTTGTACCACACCAATTTCGTTGTTGGCGTACATGATGGCAATTAAAATAGTGGTTGGCTTAATAGCCGCTTCTAATTGCGCTAGGTCAATTAAACCATTGGCAGCAACTGGAAGGTAAGTTACCTCGCCACCTAAGTGCTCAATATGTTTACAGGTATCTAACACAGCTTTGTGCTCAGTTGTGCAAGTAATGATATGGTTGCCTTTGCTAGCATACATTTCATACACACCCTTGATACCAAGGTTATCACCTTCTGTAGCGCCCGACGTAAAGATGATTTCTTTAGGGTCGGCACCAATTAGTTTAGCTACTTGCTCACGTGCATAATCCACGGCTTCTTCAGCTTCCCATCCAAAAGGGTGGTTACGGCTCGCGGCATTACCAAAATGCTCGGTAAAATAAGGAATCATAGCCTCTAAAACCCTTGGATCCATTGGGGTTGTGGCATTATTATCTAGGTAAATAGGTAACTTCAACATAATATTCTGAAATTTGCTTAACTTATAAACACGAAAGTACTGCAATAGGTTTATAATTGCGGGTCAAAAGGGGTTCTAACACTCATTTTTTCTCAATTCGTAAAGCAAAAACGGGTCCGTCATGAAAAAAATCGAACATATTGGAATCGCGGTCAAAAATTTTGAAGTTTCGGTGCCATTATACGAGAAAATGTTAAACACTGCCTGCTACAAACAGGAGTTGGTGGCTTCCGAAAAGGTAAATACCGCTTTTTTTAAAGTAGGCGATAGTAAAATTGAACTTTTGTGCTCTACAGACCCTGAAGGGGTGATTGCCAGGTATATTGATAAAAAAGGGGAAGGTATTCATCATATCGCTTATGAAGTAGAAGATATTTATGCCGAAATGGCCCGCATGCAAACCGAGGGCTTTACCCTATTACAAGAGGCGCCCAAAAGAGGAGCAGACAATAAATGGGTTTGTTTTTTACACCCAAAAGATACGGGCGGTGTTTTGGTAGAATTATGCCAAGAAATTATTGAAGCGAAATAAAATGGATGCCCTGAAATTAGAGCGCTAATTTTTCTACTGCAACTTGCGCCGCTACTTGACTCGCGTCTTTTTTATTGTAACCTTTACCAAGTGCAATCACTTCGCCGTCGATGGTAACATGAATGGTAAATAGCCTGCGTGTGCCTTCCATTTTTTCCTCTACGAGTTCAAAGTCCAATACCTTTCCATTTTTACTAGCCCAGCCAATTAATTTATTTTTCAAATTAATATCAATCTGTTCTAAATCGTCCACAAACATATGTGGTATCACAATTTGTTTGAGTACCCAAGCCTGTGTTTTAATATATCCTTGATCGAGGTAAACCGCTCCCACCAATGCTTCTAGCGTATTGCCAAAAATTTGACTTCCTTTTAAAGCATTGTCAAATTTATTATACATGGTTAATTTTCGAAGACCCATTTTAAGTGCAACGTCATTGAGTTGTTGCCTATTCACCATCTTACTGCGCATCTCAGTTAAAAAACCTTCGCCTTTGTATGGGTATCTCTTAAATAAATAATCTGCCACTACGGCACTTAACACAGCATCTCCTAAATATTCTAAACGTTCATTGTTTGCCTCTGCTGTTTCTTTCACAGAACGGTGGCTTAGTGCAGTAGAATATAAGAGTAATTTACCTGGTTTAAAACCAAGCACGTTTCTTAATTGTTGATCAAAACTATTTGATGATGAGGAGGAAAAAAGTTGCTTAAAAAACTGCACAACTTAAGCTATAAATTTTTTGACAATCACACAAGCATTGTGTCCGCCAAATCCAAACGTATTACTCAATGCAGCATTCACTACTCGTTTTTGAGGGGCATTGAAAGTGAAATTAAGTCTTGGATCTAGGGTTGGATCGTCTGTAAAATGGTTGATGGTAGGCGGTACAATATCATGAATTACTGACTGGATACACGCGATGGTTTCAATCACACCCGCAGCACCCAGGCAGTGGCCCGTCATAGATTTTGTAGCAGAAATATTGAGGTTGTATGCATGCTCGCCAAATACACCTGTAATGGCTTTTGTTTCGGCGCCATCACCAAGCGGCGTAGAAGTACCATGCGTATTGATATAATCAATTTCTTCTGGCTTCATACCTGCATCGTTTAATGCAGCACGCATTACATTTAATGCACCAAGTCCTTCTGGATGAGGAGCTGTTAAGTGATATGCATCGGCAGTTGCACCACCACCCGCAATTTCACAATATATTTTGGCACCACGTTTTATAGCGTGGTCATAATCTTCTAAAATAAGGGCACCTGCTGCTTCACCCATTACAAAGCCATCTCTGTCTTTGTCGTAAGGGCGGCTAGCAGTTGCTGGGTCATCGTTGCGCTCACTCATGGCTTTCATGGCGTTAAATCCACCAATACCTGCTTCGCCAATTACGGCTTCGGCACCACCGGCAACAACGATATCTGCTTTTCCTAATCTGATGGTATCCACTGCGCAAACAATACCATTGGTACTAGATGCACAAGCACTTACCACTGCATAGTTAGGACCTCTAAATCCATGACGCATGGAAATTTGTCCAGCAGCTATATCCAATATCATTTTTGGTATGAAGAAAGGATTGAAACGAGGTGTTCCATCCCCTGAGGCGAAGTTTAATACTTCTTCCTGAAAAGTTACAAGACCACCAATGCCACTTGCAAAAATGACACCAACACGGTCTGGATCGACATTATCTTTTGAAATACCCGCATCAGCAACAGCTTGGTCGCTGGCAACAAGGGCAATTTGTGCAAAACGGTCTAATTTTCTAGCTTCTTTACGATCCATGAATTCTGTTGGATCAAAGCCCTTAATCTCACACGCAAAGCGTGTTTTAAATTTAGAAGCTTCAAAAAGAGTAATAGGTGCTGCCCCTGAAACGCCCGCTAATAAATTGTTCCAATAATCATGTAGATTATTTCCAATAGGTGTTAGCGTACCAATTCCTGTAACAACGACTCTTTTAAGTGCCATAACTTAAACCTGATTAAGTGATAATCCGCCTTTCAAAGCGGTAAACTTTAGAAAGGCGGATTAAAAAAAATTATTCCTAAATAGAATGCTTATTTAGCGTGCTCTTCCAAGTAGGCAACAGCTTGGCCAACTGTAGTAATGGTTTCAGCCTGCTCGTCTGGAATAGAAATGTTGAATTCTTTTTCGAATTCCATAATTAACTCAACGGTATCGAGTGAATCTGCACCGAGGTCATTGGTAAAAGAAGCTTCATTTGTAACTTCTGCTTCGTCTACGCCTAATTTGTCAACGATGATTTTCTTAACTCTTGTTGCGATGTCTGACATTGTAAAAAGTTTTGTTTACGGCGCAAAAATATACTTTTTGTTAAATAACCAATCTTTTCGGACATTTTTGTTTCCACAGACATGCAGTTCAATTATGCACAAAAGCAGGTATAGCACCTAAAATCATGAAAATCATGCCTATATTGTAGTTAAAGCGCCGCTTATGTCATTAAAAATAATTGAATTTGGATCGCCTGCTTACCAAAAAATGGTGGATTTAAGGTTCCAAATACTGCGTAATCCACTTGGTCTAACCTTTAATCAAGCCGATTTAGACAAAGAAAAAGACGATATTTTAATTGGCTTTTTTGAAGAGGATGATTTAGAAGGCTGTTGCATTTTAACCCCAGACAGCAAAACGGTTATCCGCCTACGTCAAATGGCGGTTGTAGATGGCCTACAAGGCAAAGGTGTTGGAAGGGTGATTATGAATTTTGCCGAAAACGTAGCGCGCGACAGGGGCTACAAAATGTTACACATGCATGCCCGCAAAACAGCCGTTGGCTTTTACCAAAAACTAGGGTATCAAATTGTAGGCGAAGAGTTTGAAGAAGTGACCATTCCGCATTACGAGATGCAAAAGACTTTATAAGGTTTAAGCGCCTATTTTTTTATTGAGTAGCCCCCTTAGTTCATGACGCATGTCGTCGAGCATTCCTTCTTTGGGAACAATAAAAAAGGATTTGGCATCAAAGTATAAATGAAAAAAATGGGGGCTTTCAAAAAATTTAGAAAACTTATACCAGTTCCAGTGCACCGAACCCCTATCGTTTGATAGCGTTACCTCTGCATCTGAAAAGTTAATGGTAAAGCTGTCTTTAAAAGTTGCTGATTTTTTATAAATCGTATGCGGCATGATGTACCAAAAAGTAACCATCATAACAAGCCACAATACCGATCCCAATAAAAAAGGTTCTGGTCTGATTTTTTTTGAATAAAAAAGTGCTGCAGAAACAATCGCAAACACATTGATGAGAATAACTAAAATTTTTACGGCCCTGTCTTGTACGAAATGATAACGTACACCCTGAATCACTTTATTTTTCTCGTAACTAAATGAATGCTGCATATTTGAGATAGATTAGATCAAAAGTAACTAATTTTAATTATGTCAGACACTACGCTACATAAAATTGCCGCCGCAGTAGGGCTTAGTATTTCAACGGTATCAAGAGCCCTTAAAGGACATCCAGATATTTCGGTACAAACTAGAAAAAAAGTTTTAGCCGCCGCAGCTACACTTAATTATTCGCCCAATCCAAATACGGTGTATAATGCCATCAGAAGCAGTCATTTTATAGCGCTCTTTATTCCGGTTACGCCTTCAAAATATTTTCAAGATTTTTTACATGCGGCCAATCAGTTGGCAGAAAACGCAGATTATAGCTTACTTGTTTTGCCGCTTACAAACAATACGGTTAGCACTACAGCGCAAATAAAATTTTGCAAACAAAATAAAGTACACGGCATTATCATTTGCCAAGATCCTTCACAGCCTAGTAACCCCAAATTTAAAAAAATAAAAGAATTGGGTGTGCCCATTGTGGTAGTGGGTGGCACTGTTCCAAGTACTGGGGTGCATCATTTTAAAGAAGACATGGAAGCAGTCGCAAATCTTGTGGCACAAAAAATGATTGAAAAAAATAAGCGGCATATTCTCGCCATTTTTGACGCTACTCCTTCGCAAAGTACAGAACTTATTTTAAATGCATTTATAGATACGGTGTCGGCGCACGAAAATAATATTGGTGTGGAGTATGCAGCTAATACCACAGAGGCTTATACCCTTTGCAAATTAGCGTTGGCGCAAAAAAAATACGACGCTATTTTTTGCATGAATGATACACTGCTATTGGGCGCATGGCAGGCTTTGCAGGCAACTGAGCATGCAGTGGATATATTTGGATTAAGTGAAACAGATTTGCCTAGCTTATTAACCCCTACTATATCCTATGCACATTACAGTGGTACACAAGTAGCAAAAGAAACCTTGCAACTGTTACTTGCTGTGATGCGCACAAAAACACCCGCTTCGGAAAAACTACTTTCTATTTCCTGGGAACAAAGCAAAGCGTAATATTAATTCAGCACTTGCATTTTTAAGCTTCTAAAAGAAACTTCGTTGCCATGGTCTTGCAGTAACAATCGGCCCTTAGGTGCCATGCCAAAATTAGGCCAGTTGGCATATTTACTTTTTGCTACTAGTGCATAAAAATATTGCTCCCCTCTTTTGTATTCGAGCATTTTCCATCCGTTTAAATAATGCGATACCGTACCATCTTTTGCTACTTTAATCATCCCTCTATTCCATTCGCCAATTTTACGGCGCGCACGATTTTCTTTAACAGAAGGAATTAAATCATAGAGTGACCCAAGGGTTCTGTTGCCAATCGATCCTAATTTAGCATCTGGATGAAGGGCGTCATCCAGTATTTGATACTCTAATCCAATGGCCGACCCAGCATTGTTTTCTTTTTCAGTAACAAAGTATTTTACGCCGCTATTAGCACCAGCTGTCATTTTAAATTCAAACTGAAAAATAAAGGCATCGTATTCATTTTCAGAAACAATATCGCCACCATTGGTAGCTTCTCCACCATCCCCTGGCTGCACGGCTAAAATGCCATCATTTGCTTTCCAACCTTTTTCTGGGAAACCTGTTTTGTAGGCACCTCTCCAACCGTTTGTAGTTTTGCCATCAAAGAGTAAGTGTACGCCTTGCATTTTTTCTTGCTCCGACACATGATTGGGTATTAGGTTGACAACAAATGTGGGATCAAGTGGTGTAGGTTGCAAATTAGCTGTTTGAATATTGATATTTCTCCATCTAATTTTTTTACCTGCTTCTTCTGCTTTGCCAATTGAATGCACTTGCAGCGCAATAAATCCAGCGGGGGTTAAATCATCTACTAAACTTGCTACCGGTTTACCATTTAAAAAAGTACGAATACTATTACCTATACATTCGATGCGGCACTTGTTCCATGCTTGAAATTTAAAAAGTGTTTTTGCGGGCTCGTTATAAGAAACTGGATACAACCAATCGCGTCTACTCTCATCATAAATACCTGCTGTCCAGGCCCTAGGTGACGGATCTATTTCATACTGATATCCATGCACCCTGCCATTTAAATATTCGGGTTTACTTTCACTTCTAAACTGGATACCAGAATTCATCATATCCTCTAATTTGAATTCTAATTCCAATATAAAATCGCCATAGTTTTTTTCGGTAACTAAAAATGAATTGGGCTCTCCCAAAACCGTAGCACCCACAATTTCACCATTGATCACTTCATACTTTGCCTTGCCATTTAATTGCTTCCAACCAGCTAGGTCTTTACCGTTAAAAAGCGGGGTCCAATTACCTCCTTTTTTAGTTTGTGCCATTACAGGTGCTCCTAAAAAAGCACATAAAACAGTTGCAAGGATTGCAGATTTAAGTATTTGCATAACAAGGGTTTATCGTAACATATTAGAAAGTACTTGCTAATTTATGGCTTTAGGCCGAAGGCGTCTAATAAAAATTTGCGGTAAATACATGGCCCAAATGAGGGTCAAAAATGGGGGTTCATGCTCAAAAGTGCTAGCTTGTAATGATATGCTTTTGAAGGTTTCAAAATGTAGGTTACTCATAGTAGACGACGACGAAGTAAATAGGGCTTTACTTCATTTTTTGCTGCAATCTTTTGATTGTATCACTGCGGACGCCATCAATGGAGCGGAAGCAATGAGGCAATTAAACCTGGGAAAAAATATTCCTACCATTATGTTACTTGACCTCAATATGCCCATCATGGATGGATACGAAGTGATTAAGGCCATCAAAGTCAATAAAGAGGCGTATCCGCTTACCCGCATCATTGTAATTAGTGCTACTAGTTACCAAAATTTTATAAAAAAAGAAGACCCTTGTCATATTAGCGGGTATATCCAAAAACCAATCAATAAAGCAAAGCTATTAGAACTGTTAACGGAAGCTGCAAATGAAGTAACACAGCTACAACAAATAAAAATCAAATAAAGATGGGGGACTCTATGGATTTGATACATACACTACAAAAGGAAAACGAATTTTATAAGCAGCTGCTTTTTAATATCCCCGCCGATATTGCCATTTTTGATACCGACCATACCTACTTATATGTAAATAAACTTGCACTTTCCGCTAGTGATTCCAGAAGTTGGATTATAGGTAAAAATGATTTTGATTACTGCGCCGCATTTAATAAACCTATCGAGCTTGCCATTAATAGAAGATCTTATTTTACGGAAGCTTTAGCAGAAGGCGTACAAGTAGAATTTGAAGAAGTCAATAAAAACAAAGAAGGCCAACAAGTATTCAATCTCCGAAAGTTTTTTCCGGTAAGGGACCAGCATGGACATCATGATTTTGTAATTGGCTACGGAATCAATATTACCAATATTAGAAACCGTGAAAAACTTCAAATAGAGCGCGAAAAAGACTTTAGGCACTTAATTGACGCCATGGAGCAGCTCGTTATCGTTTGCACGCATGATGGTCAGTTAACGTATAGCAATCCAATGTGGCAGCAAACACTTGGCTCTACAACAAAGAATGTTTTTGATACGATAAAAAGCAGTTGCAGCCACTTTTTAAAAAACTTTAGATCCTATGCTGTTTCAGAACAGTACGCTCACCCGAGCAAAGTAGCTTGGCTACTAGATGCCCAAAAAAATAAGGTTCGATTAAGTTATCATTTTACAAAATTTACCGACTACAATACCAACAAGCTTCATGTTGCTGTATTTTTTACCAATATCACCGATATTATTAGAGCAGAACAGGAACATAAAAAAGGGGAACGTGCTGCAAAGCGGTTAAGTCAATTAAAATCAAATTTTATCAATCTGGTTTCACATGAATTAAGGACGCCCCTTTCCATTATATTATCGAGTGCCGAAATTTTGGAAATGCAAGTAGCCAATCAGTTTCAAAAAACACCCATAACGGCGTCAAAATATTTGACCAGAATTACGAGTCAAGTAGATAAAATGACCAAACTACTCACCGACTTTTTACTCATAAGTAAAATTGAATCCGGAAATCTGGCCCTGCAATTAAGTAGCTGTAATGTGGCAAGCATTTTACATAAAGTGGCCGCAGAATCATTTATGCCATACAAAGACGGCAGAAATATTGTTGTCTCTACAAAAGGTATGCGTACAATGCAAATTGCAGATAGCAATATGCTACAAATGATTTTTGAAAATTTGATTTCAAATGCCTGTAAATATTCGCCAGGCAAAGCAGCGCCAAAGGCGCAAATTCGATTTCAAAAAAACAAGTGGACCCTACTTGTAGTGGATGCAGGTATTGGCATGCCCGAAAAATACAAACGTGAAATTTTTACTGCATTTGTTAGAGGTAGCAACGTAGGTAATATTGAAGGAACAGGACTAGGACTGATGCTCGTGCATTACCTCGTGCAGCAGCATCTTGGGCAAATTCATATAAAAAGTAGCCTCCATAAAGGAACAGCGATATACATTAGTTTCCCCTACAACCGATTTGAATGAAAAAGATATTAGTGATTGAAGACGAAAAAGACATTAGAGATTCGATACGAGAAATTGTAGAGATGGCGGGCTATGAGGTAACCCCCATAGCAAATGGTGCTGCAGGGATAAAGGCGCTCATGCACAATCCATTTGATTTAATCATCTGCGACATTATGATGCCCGAAATGGATGGTTTTTCATTACTTACCGCACTCAAAAAAGATCCGAGTTTTGTTACCCCCTTTATTTTTTTAACAGCCAAAGTGCAATCCAACGATTTAAGAACCGGCATGAACTTAGGGGCCGATGACTACCTGCACAAACCCTTTAAAAGCAAAGATTTGTTAACTGCCATAGAAACCAGACTTATCAAGCACGAAAAATTAAACCAACTACAAAGTCAAAAAGCAGCCCTACTGGAAAAAACAATTGAACTCATGGTAGGGCACGAATTTAAAAACCCCATGAATGGTATCATTAATTTTAATACCCTCATTGCTGAAAATGCCATAAGCCTAAACAATGAAAAATTACAAAGCCTTTGTAGTTATTTACACATCAGTGCAGAGCGTTTACTCAATACCTACGATAAAATAAATACATATTACACACTTCAAAAAGCCTTACAATTAAAAGAAATTCCCGACGAGGATGCCCCTGATCCTCATCATATTATGGATGTGATAAAAAGTGTCATGCACAAACACGGCCGCGACAAAGACCTCGATTATACGGAGCCAAAACCACCTTTATTTTTTTCTAAACTTATTCATACCGCTGCTAAAGAATTAATTGAAAACGCCTGCAAATTTTCAGAAAAAGGCACACCCATTCGTGTTCGTATTTTTGAAGATAGCGCTGGCAGAAGCATTCGTATTAGCAATCATACTGCACATACTACAGCGGCCGCGCTCAATAAATACCGTTTATTTGAACAACACCACAGAGAAGTGGCGGAGCAACAAGGGCTTGGCATTGGCCTTGCAATCACCAATCTTATTGCAAGCATCCACAAAGGCAGTATACAATTTGATGAAATTGAAAAAGAAAGCTCGTTTCGTGAAATTACCGCTGTACTTCATTTACCGAACCTGTAACACAACGTGCTTTATTTTTTTTCTTTTCCAAGTATACGTAATGTGCACTTTTTGATCTTTTGTTTGAATTAGATATGGATAAGAAAATTCGGCACCTGTTTCAATTTCCAATACTAGTAAGGGCTCCCAATTTTTTCCATCCTTTGAGATAGCCACATTAAGAGGCGATCTACTTGGCGCACTGCAATGATTGTAAACAAGTAAATGTCTGCCATCTTGTAAAGTAATGGCATCAATACTTGAATTGTTATTGATTAAGCTAGTTTGCTGCAAAGGTGCCCATGTTTTACCTTTGTCATAACTCCAGGTTTCATTAACCGTTCCATTTTGACTTCTGGTGAGTGCTTGTAAAACCCCCTTACTGTGGTTTAAAACCGCCGGCTGAATGCCCGTAATTGGATTCGCGTCATTTAGATCTGGACCCTTTGTCCAAGACCTACCATTATTAGTCGTGTATTCGAAATGAACTTTCCAGCCATTTTTTTCTGTGCTTGATGGGCAAATGATTGTGTCGCCTACAACATAGGGCTGGTTTCTGATAGGTCCTAATATACCATCTGGTAGCCTTTCAGGTGCGCTCCAAGTAGCGCCGTAATTGGTTGATCTTTTCATCCAACCGGTCCAGCCTTGTACATAAGGCCCTATTTTATAAAATAATAAGAGCTCATTGTTGGGTGCTAAAAATAAAACCGGATTGTAACAGGCGTATCTGGTTGAATCATTTATAAAACCATCTGCAATAATGAATGGAGCAGACCATTTATTATTAATGAGCCAGCTTGCGTAAATATTAACTTCTTTATCGCCTTCAAATTTACCGCCAAACCAAGCTGCCAACATTCCTTTGGGTGTTTCAACAATGGTAGACGCATGTGATGATGCAAAAGATGCGGTATCAAAAATAAATTGACTAGACTCAATTACTTGGCCATTTCCAAAATATGAAATACCGATAAAGATGATAGAAAGTATTTTTTTAAGCATGGCACAAATTAAAAGTGAAGCTACTTTCCAATACATGAAACGATAAGAAACAAAAAACGCCGAAACCCTTGTAAACAGTGACTTTCGAGAAGTAATTCGAGCAACAAATGAGCAACTACTCATCAGATTTCGACTTTCATGAGTTACAAATCAGCAACAATTAAGAACGATAAAACGAAGATAAATTAAATTTTTAATACTTGTATTTTGTTGTCAATATTTTCTGTTTTTTACTTCACATCTTCTATTCAAAACAGTACACGATGAACAGTGAATATTTGAACAAATGAACATTGGGGGATGTCACAAATCTTCGAATAATTGTGACACAATTTTGTAGGAAAGAAAAAACATCTACAGATACTCAACGTTGTTTATATAGTCGAACATAGACGAAGATAAACAAACATAAACAAAGGTAAACTCGCATCTATTTAAAGAACATTATTTCGCATTATACCCTCATTCGCCTTAGTTCGCCCTCATTGGGCAACTACATGAAAAACTTTTTTTGTTGGTTTGAGGTGCTCGAAATGTCTAAAGAAGTCTAGAATAGTCTAAAGTTGCGTCTCATAGCGTATCAAAGTGTCCAGACTCTTTTTCTTTCGAAAAATTAAAAATAATTTAGTGCACAATGGAAGCGAATCCTACAAAAAATATCACCAACGAAATGCTCATGGAGCAGTTCATCGAAATGAAATCGATGCTCACAAATTTGCAAGCCGAAATCAACAGCTTGAAAAATCCCGTTGACGATTTTACCTCTAAATGGGTAGACACTTATGACGTGATGCAGATGCTACGAGTAAGTCGTCGCACCATGGATAATTACATCAAAGCTGGAAAACTAACTCCTACTCGAATCAATAAACGCAATTACTTTGCAATTAATCAAGTGAAAGAGTTGATGCATATTCCTGAAGTTCCAAAGGTCAGATCTTTCCAGGAGGATATACAGCAAATGATACAAGCCATGGCTAGTTTGAAGGAATGAGAAGATTAATATTCCTTCTTATCATTTGAAAGCATACTAGTAATTATACACTGTTTTCGGGTATAATTACCGTTTTTATTTACATTATTTATTGTTTAGATTTGTTAGGATTGGGATATTTGCTGAGTGCTCGGAATTATTAGGAGAACGGTGAGCATATAAATAAGTTATAGGCATTGTAAAAAGAAAGGACAACAATGATAGACTACGAAATAAGTGATTTAAGAAAGTTTACAAAAATGGTTGTACCGACAGCAAACTTTGACGGAGCTTATAATTTTTACTATGACGAAACGAACAATATTAAAAAGTTCTATGTCAGAGAAAATGACTTCAACTACACATTCACAGCAAATTTTGTTTTAGGTGGTTTAGTTAACTTGGGGCAAAAACCAAATGTTCAACCTCTTATTGATAGCTTTAAACTTCAAAAGACAGCGACAGAAGTTAAATTTAAACATATTGCAAGTGGACAGTTTCTTGACTGTTTGAAATCGGAAAAACTAAAATTGTTTCTTCAATTTTTAATACACAATGATTTGTATATTCATTATTCAAGTCTAAATATCCTTTATTGGTCCTTGGTTGACATAGTTGATTCAGCAATAGTAAGCTCAGAAGCGGCTAAACAACTTGGGCCTCAATTTTCAAATCATTTAAAGAATGACCTGTATAAACTATCAAGACTTCAAATTGACGCAGTAATTGACCTGTTTTATAGATATGAGTATCCGAATATCAAAAGCGATTCCGTTCTTCCATTTATAGAAGAACTAACTTCATTATTTGATGGATATATTGACACCGACGAATATCATTTTGGATTAGAATATTTAAGGCAAATTTTAAAAGAAGCAAAGAGAAAAGGCTCATTACCATTTATTCAAGATGAAGACGATTACATACTTCTAAAAGACTTATCACACTTTTATTTGAGACCAATTTACCTATTCAAAAACTCAACGCATATTTTTGACAATGAAGATTCAATATCTGAAACTCTGAAAGAATATAAAATACTTGATGGTGAAGTTGAAATCAAAAACTACGCATTTGTAGATTCTAAATCAGAACAACTAATTCAGTTGTCAGACATTTTTGTTGGACTAATGGGGAAACTGACGAACTATTTGAATACAAGCTCACGAGAAAAAATTGATAATGACTTTCAAACATTAACGGCAACACAACAAGCAAATATTGACTTGTTAATTGACGTTATTGACAGGTCTCACAATAAGAATATTGGATTTTTGCACAACACAGATAGTTTTGAAGAAATGTCTAAAATGGACAGAATACGTGAAAATAGGAAGAACAACGCCCTATAACATGGGTTTTGCGTCAGGCGGGGTGTCGTGCAAAATAGGAGCTTTTTGCTTCTGTTCAATTGTAGTGCTAGTTGACAGTTTTGTGCTCCGAAATCCGACCAAACGCAAAGACCGAAAACGTTAAAAAATAAGGGTTTGTAAATTTAATCATGAATAAGAAGATTGGAAGAAATGATAAATGCCCGTGTTATAGCGGCAAAAAATACAAGAAGTGCTGCATGTACTCTGGTCGTACGTTTAGTAGTACTTCAGATACTCAACAACAACTTTCACCCTTCTTATATGAATACAATTCAATTGACCTTCTAAAGTCCTTTGCTGGCCTTACTTTACTCGCCCAAAATCACGGCAAGAACGTCCGTTTCGAAGAGCTTTCCAGAATTTGCCTAAGAAACTTCAATGACAATAAGCCAAA
The DNA here is from genome assembly GCA_030158535.1 of Sediminibacterium sp. Lineage (GTDB taxonomy): Bacteria > Bacteroidota > Bacteroidia > Chitinophagales > Chitinophagaceae > Sediminibacterium. Next base: position 1,652 of record JAOASV010000055.1, on the reverse strand, counting down.
TGTATCAGAAGCAGCTTTAACGAAATACCTAAATGAGAATTACTCCACACATTATCTGGAAGATACTGTCACGAACCTATTCACAGAATTAATCACATTTTACGGTGGTGACTATATTGTCTTCCCAGGCATTACAGAAAGTGGCACCTATGTCCCCTCCAAGTTATTAACGGCAATTTATAATTGGCCAGATTCTGAAATTCCAGACTGTTTTAAAAACAAATGCAAACATACAGCTCTGCTAATATTAAATCTTTCAAACAGAGTAGCTGCTCGTTTAAGATATGGCAGGTATATATTTGAGAAAGTAGAAAACAACCTCATATTTATTCCTGATTCTACGCGCTTTTCAGAATTAAAAGAAGCTATTACTTTTTCAGAAGAGGAAATGACCCAATTGCTCCAATCTGAAAATATTGCAAGGGAAGTTTTGGGAATGTTTATCCTTGACATTCATGATCCTAAATTAGCCAATGTTCACGTTGAAGAAAGCCCGTTGCTAACTAAACCCATAATTCACCACAATGGTGAATACATCATAACTTCTCCGGCAACACTCAGCTATGCTTTAGTCGATTTCATTCTTGCAGAAGCCAGTATGTCAGGATGTCTCACTGCAGTTAGCAATGCTTATCATAATGTCATTTGGAATTACACGCAGCTTTACTTGAAGCAACTCAACTTTTCAAAAATTAATATTCCAGCAATTTCAAAAACGCCTAACTCTACCATAAGGGAAGCGATATATCGCTTTGATGATGACAAACTAGCCTATGTTCAATACATATCATCAGAGGAAGAAACACATGAAAAAAGAATGCAACGGATAATTAACAGCACCCTGGCATTACGCGAATTTGCAAATCACCAGTTTATGGACATTTCCCTGATTTCTTCAATGGGTCAATACATGTTTTTCACGTATGGCAATATTGAAAACTCCGTGAGTTTAGTAATGCCAATCTATGATTTTGACACATTGGTAAAATTGAATAAACATGACGCCATTGACCTCTGGAATTTCGCTAATGCAAGAGATAGCCAAATCCCAAGCAGCAAAATATTTGGAGCTTCTTTTCTGGATGTCTTCAAAATATACTTGGAAAATGATTACTCCTTTTATGTTTCTGATGATAGTTCTAGTGTTATCCTTCACATAGAGCCAGGATATGCAAGTAGTTTATATCTGGAAGCAAAAATTCTTAATGATGAGCATTCGGTAACACGATTAGTCGAAGGAAGGCTTGCTAACATCTCTGTGACACGGAAGGATAAGTATGCTCCAATTTATTACTCCATTGATGAATTATCGGCAGGCAATCTCAATATGGCTATCGAAGGGTTTCCCTTACCTGTTTGGGTTTCCACGAATAAAAACTCATTTAATATTCCTGTAACTGCGAGAGGTATGTATTTCCAAATGACTGATGCTATCGCTTTTTGGTTATGGCAATGTCAGGAATTTATTAATGCCAAATTATCTCTTCTTAAGAAAACTCCTATTGCTTTTAGATTCGAATTTGAGCAAGAAGACTGTTTCAATCATATAAAACGAAACTTTGAACGTGATCCTGCATTGGCCAGTTATTTCAACATATCTATTGATGGCACTACTATCTCTATTTCGATACCATCTGCCATAATACCATATC
>JAOASV010000054.1 GCA_030158535.1 Sediminibacterium sp. | reverse complement strand
ACGCTGGCACTTCTTTAAATATTCATGAACTGGATGCGGCAAGTAACAACTCGGTAGATGATATTAGGTCACTAGTTGAGCAGGTAAGATTTGCACCGCAAGCTGGTAAATACAAGGTTTATATTGTAGATGAGGTTCACATGCTCAGTGCTAGTGCCTTTAATGCATTTTTAAAAACGCTAGAAGAACCTCCTTCTTATGCGATTTTTATTTTAGCGACTACCGAAAAACATAAGATCCTTCCAACCATATTAAGTCGTTGTCAAATTTTTGATTTTAAAAGAATCACCAACAACGATACAGTAGAACACTTAGAAGAAATTGCAGGTAAAGAATCTATTAAAGCCGAGCGTGCAGCACTACAAGTGATTGCACAAAAAAGCGAAGGCTGTATGCGTGATTCTCTGAGCATTTTAGATAAAATTGTAAGTTTTACAGGCGGTAGTTTAACCTATCAAAACACCCTTGAGCATTTAAATATTTTAGACGAAGACTACTTCTTTAAAATGCTAGAAAGCATGCAGGCCAAGGATTTGGCGGCATCCATGATCCTTTACGATGAAATCAACAGAAAAGGTTTTGAAGGAGATATGGTACTCAATGGTTTTGCAGAATTCATTCGTAATATACTAGTTTGTAAAGATCCTAAATCTGCTCCTTTATTAGAAGTAGTTGAAGGCATGCAAGAAAAATATATTTCGGCAGCAGCAGCTATGGGCATGTCATATTTAGTGAGTGCACTGAATATTTTAAATGAAGCAGAGATCAATTATAAAATGGCGCGTAACAAAAGATTACACGTAGAACTCACGCTCATTAAACTTAATTTTTTACAAGAAGCCATAGAGCTTGCCTCAGAAAATGGTTCGATTGTAAAAAAAAAACGGATTGACGGACCAGTAGCCATCAAAACAAGAAGCATCCCTTCGATACAAGTTGTTGCCCCTCCTAATAGTTCAACTAATAACAAACCAAGCCTTTCTATAGATACGAGTGTGGCTGAGGGTATGCCAGCAGCAGCTGCGGCGCAAATAACAACGCCAACACAAGCTCCCATGCCGCCAGCTGCGGTTACTAGCAATGCTGCGCCAGTCGCTCCTCCAAAAGCAGCAGGCACTTCTATTCCAGCAACAGCGCCCGCTCAAGCTACGGGTCCTAAAAAGAATCTATTAACTGCTTTACGTGAAAAATATGGCGATCAATACGCCATTGAAGAGGTAAAAGAAGCAGAATCTTTAAATATGGAAAAGCTTAGGGCTTGTTGGGACGCTTACGGCTCCACCCTTGAAGCACAACAAAAACACTCTGCCTCTGGAACCTTTAAAATGGCAGTGCTTGAAATAGAAAATGACATTCATTTTACAGTTCGTGTACCTGGCTTAACGGCTCAAAAATTTGTTGAGCAGGAGCGCATGATGCTCATTGATCAAATATTTGCTACGTTTAATAACAGGTCTATCAAATTTAGCATCATTGTTGACGCTACAGAAAAAGAAGACGTGCCAATTCACATGCGTTTAAACAGCAAACAAAAATTTGAACGTATTAGTGAGCAGTATCCGCTCCTCAAAGAATTGAAAGAAAAACTGAAATTAGAAATCGATTATTAAGTTAATCGGGACTATATTTTTTTGGTAGCGCTATATCCATTTTTTAATAACCACTGTAGCACTTTCTCGCGCTGATCTCCTTGCACAATCATTTCTGCATCTTTTACAGAGCCACCCGTGCCGCAAAAATTTTTTAATTGTTTACCTAGTTTTTCTGCGTCATCGCTTGTGCCAATAAATCCTGTAATAAGCGTAACAGCCTTACCAGCTCTATGTTTGGTATCTAGTCGTATACGAAGTGTTTGCTTTGCTGGCGGTAAGGTTTCTTGCACCTCCTCATGATCCGGCTCAAAGCTAAAATTTGGATCGGTACTATAAATGAACCCTCTTGCGTCTGATTTATTTTTTTTGCTCATGAAAATAAAGTGGTCAATTAATTAACACGAAGGGTTACGATATGGTATGGGGCTCCATTTTTTTTCATGAGCATCAGCGTAATGTTATAATTTTTTGAAGCACCTGAAATTTTACCCGTTAAATACATGGTATTACCAATTTCTCTTTGGGCAGTACGTTCAAAACCCTTGATCTTATGTTCAGCATAAAATGCAGCAAGCTTTTCGGCAGCTTTTTCAGTTGCAACAATTTTATCTTCAGGAGCAGTCAAAAATTTAACGTCTACTACCACGGCAAAATGTTTTGCGATGTCTAGAGGGTTACCAGATTTTAGAGCAGCAACAACCAGGTCTGCATCTCCCTGAAAAGGCCCTTCAAATGCTGTAGTTAACAGCAGTAGTGGGAACAAAAGGCCTAATAGATACTTTTTCATGGTCTGGTTTTAATTGACTCACCCAAAAATAACTAAGATGCAGCAATTAATGCGACTAAACCCTTTAAAATTGACGTTTTACCTCAAAAATAAAGGTTGTAAATTTGTTGTATGAAACGCAAAGTAATACTCGTCATTATGGACGGATGGGGCTTGGGCAAACAAAAAATGTCTGATGCCATCCAACAATCAAAAACGCCATTTGTAAATAGCCTCTATACAAAATACGCAAACAGTACACTTGTTACTTGTGGCGAAGACGTAGGCCTGCCAGAAGGTCAAATGGGTAATTCAGAAGTGGGGCACTTAAATATTGGTGCCGGCCGTATCGTATATCAAGAGTTGCAGCGCATCAATGTTGCCATTAAAACTGGCGAGCTTGCAAGCAACCCTACCTTTTTAGAAGCAGTAGCGTACGCGAAAACAAATAACAAACCCCTGCACTTAATGGGACTTGTTAGTGATGGTGGCGTGCATGCACATATCAATCACCTAACCGCTATTTGTGATTATTGCAAAGCAAGTGGACTTCCCCAGGTTTACATTCATGCATTTACGGATGGTAGAGACACTGACCCTAAAAGTGGACTAGGTTTTATCAATACACTTTCGGCGCATTTACAAAATAGTGTGGGCACCATTGCAACTGTTAGTGGCCGATACTACGCCATGGACCGTGACAAAAGATGGGAAAGAGTAAAGCTTGCTTATGATTGTTTAGTACATAGTGTTGGACCCCGTGCAACGAGCGCTACAAGTGCTTTAGAAGCCGCATACGCTGCAGACACCACCGACGAATTTTTATTACCTACTGTTATTGTAAATGATAACAACGAACCTGTTGCTGCAATCAAAGAAGGTGACGCGGTGTTCTGTTTTAATTTTAGAACAGACCGTTGCAGAGAAATTACAGAAGTGTTAACACAACAAGCATTTCCTGAATTTAACATGCAGCCATTACAGCTTCATTATACCACCATGACACAGTACGATCAAACCTTTAAAGGCGTGCATGTAGTATTTGAAAATGATAATTTACAAAACACATTAGGCGAAGTATTGGCAGCGCATGGTAAAAAGCAAATTAGAATTGCAGAAACCGAAAAATATCCGCACGTTACTTTCTTTTTTAGTGGCGGAAGAGAAAAGCCTTTTGAAGGAGAAAATAGAATTATGGTGGCATCTCCAAAAGTGGCTACCTATGATTTACAACCTGAAATGAGTGCTGTTGGCATCACCGATTTATTGGTGCCGGAAATTGAAGCCGAATCTGCAGATTTTATATGCCTCAACTATGCAAACG
>JAOASV010000053.1 GCA_030158535.1 Sediminibacterium sp. | reverse complement strand
ATTTACCTTTACAGGAATCGAAACTACTTGCTCGGTACTTCCACAACCATCAGGCGTTGTAGAAGTGGTATACATTTTAATGGTATCTCTTAGAGCAGCTGTATTGGCCGCGGTAAATGAAAAGGATTTTTGGGGACTATAGTAATTAATATTTTGTCCATTAATATATTTAGTACTGTCAGGCGTTAGATTACTATTAGGGCCAATGGTGGCAGATGGTGTTATGTTTTTAGCTGCACTAAAATCCCACCTGATACTACTAGGCGTGAAATTTAAGGGTACCGAAAATGATACGGGTGTGTTAACACATGTAACTGCTGAGTCTATTCGGCCAAATGGATTTTGAAAAGATGCTGTTTGCGAAAAGTCTTTTACATTGGTTCCTGCGTTGTATCCATAACTTTCGGCACTACCAAATCCATAAGCAATAGCGTTGTACCCTGTATCTGAATATAAATTATGGTTACCAGCATTTACTTTCAATATCGCATACTTATAGTTTGCATCTCCTGGATGTGTTAAAAAATTAGCAGTTTGTGAAACACCGTCAAGCGTAAAACTATTTTCACCACCTTTTTTTACGATTACATTAATAAAACTTTGTAAAATATTAAATCGAGTTGCAGAGTATAAAGTCACCGAATTAATAGTTTGCTCCACAGGACTCAAATAAATCATTTCCGGATCACCGCCAGGGTTCGTATTGGGATTTCCATCAACACCTTGGGTGGTGCAATATTGAGCTACTAACACTGGAATATCAGCTTCAATTACATTGGGTATTGCTGGATTGGTAGTTGCATTCACCCCATTATAATTTCCATTAAAGAATTCATAATAAAAGCCGTTGATAAGTCTCGTACTTGGAATAATAGTGCCGTTTAATTTAACTACGGTGTTAGGATTGGTAACACAAACCCGGTAATAGTTATTGGGCTGTGATCCTGTTGGGGCTGTTAAATATTTTTTACCCCAGGCAACAGCTGGTAGCGATTGCGAAAAAATATTATCAGCACTACCATTTCCTGTACCTCCAATACTAATTTTTCCTGCACCAGAATAAACAGCAATTTTTTTACAACCTACTGAGCCTGCCGTACTAATTGATCTAACTTTAGAACCCGATAAATCTGTACCTCTTGTGCCTACTACTGTCCCAAATACACTATACACATCTCCTTGGTTTAATGTGATTGGAATAGTAGTTGCAACACCTGGCGCAAGTCCATTTAAATTATCGGCAGAGGGTGTAATCTCAATAGTGGTATTGTCCTCTGTTGCTACAACAAAAAAGAAAGAGTTAGAACTATTGGCATTGGATAGTTGTGTATAATTTACAGAGTAATATTCTTTGCCAAGTGTATTGGTTGGAAATAATAAAGTTGCTCCAGAAACGCTTGCATTGTACAAATGTGCATAGGCTACAATGGGCACATCGGAAGTTATATGAATGCCTCTTTTTAGAAGACCCGTTGTATTGATTCGGGCATCTTGTGCACCCGTTTTTGGAAGAGGTGTAGATATAGTAGTTTGGTTTGCTGTAACTGTAAAAGTTGCAGTATATCCAACAGCCGGAATTTCTACAGTGACATTTGCATTTTTGTCGGAAGTAAAATACAAAACCATGTCTTGTGTACCGCCATTAGCAGGATTGCCTGCCATGTTTACGTGGTAACCATATCCAAGCCAAAAATCAGTTCCTTTATTAGAATAATCTTGAGCATATGTAGCGCCGCTAAGCAATAAACATATTATAATAAAAAATAACTTGAATAAACGACAATTCATAATATTGCACTTAGACACTTAGCTCCCGTTCAGGTTTAATTTTTGATCATTAAATCTACTAAAAAATAAGATGCGAAAACACTATAAATGCTTGTCTTTCAAATAAATATTTGCAGAAGGCCCCATACAAAATAATAGGTCTAAAATACTTGCATTAGGTATGAATTCAATTTTATCGGAAAATACCTGTGGATATACTTGATTTGCAATATTTTGACTTTGGTTAGACGTATTAGAAGTATCTCTAACATCTTTGAAATTGGGATCTAAATAGCTGGTAGCTTCCGTTGTTTTTGAAATGTTAAATTCTGTTTTTAGCACTTTGCTAAGCCATTCAACTGTATGCATATTTAAATCAAGTAAATATGGATATTCTTTATGTAAGAGTTGACTGAGTCCATCTTCGTAATATTCAAAAAAGGGTGATCTTTTGTAACAAGAACTTAAGGCTTTTAAGTGTTTACTTGGCCAATTTTCAGTGTAACTTATTTTTACTTCATGAATGGGGCGTTTTTGGTCTCTTCCATTTTGTAAAGGAACTGTTAGCAAAAGTGGACCCTGTGCACTAACAATAGAGGTTCGATTGCGATAACTCATTTTTTTAAATGGTTCATGTATATCAATGACCACGCAATTTGCCGAGGCTATTTGTTTGATATACTGGACCGATCCAAAATACTGAGATTCAATTCTTAATGGTAGCATGTATTAATTTTAACAGGAATTATTAGTTCCCATCCCCTATGCAATTATCTTTGTGCAAAATAATTCAATTGAAACGAATTTATCTATTTTATTGTACCCTCTTTGTTGTTTTATTGAGTTGTACTACACCGCAAGGGTTTGAATACAAAGGACTCAACAATGTAAAAGTTAATAATGTTGGCTTTGAATACCTAGATCTATCTTTAAACTTAGTGTATTTTAATCCAAATAATTTTAAAGTAGATTTAAAAAAGGTAGACTGTGACGTTTACATAGATAACAGGTACCTTGGAAAATATGCATTAGATACCCTTATGCATATTCCTAAAAAACAAAATTTTGAACTCCCTTCCCGTATGCGTGTTTCGATGGGCGGTGTTTTTAAAAATGCCTTTTCTTTATTCATGAATAAAGAAGTGCTTATTAAAGTAAAAGGGAAAACTAAAATAGGAAAAGGATCTATATTTTTTGATGTTCCGTTTACTTACGAAACCAGACAAACCATCAGTTTATAAATAGGGTTTTACATGGCAAGGCTTGCGTAATTGAGGCCCACCGCCCTCTTCAGCCCTTTTACAGCTTGGTGGTAATTTTTTATAGGCTTCATCCAATGCCTTTTCTTTGTCTGTATCAAAACCAGCATTGTTAACAGCTGCTCTCACTTCGTCGGCGCTTGTTCGATCCGGTAAAAACTGAATGCGCACTTCACCTTGAAGCAAATTTATTTTCCATTGAACAATACCACCTTCTGTATTCTCTTTTTCTTTGGTTAAGTATTTGTCCAATACATCTTTGCATTCCCAACATTTTAAGTTGTTGGATTTTAATATAACCCACTCAGCTTTTGCAGATTGTGCAGATGCAGTATGGGCAACAATTAATAATAGTACGGCAACAATTATTTTTTTCATGACAATATATAAAGACATTATTTTCCTGTCCAAGTAGATGGACTGTTTCTCCAATCTAATAAAATATTCTCTTGCTCTTTAGTCACATAGCCTTTTTCTACAGCAAGTGAAATCAACGAAGGATAATTGGTTAAACAAACAAATGGCACATTGGCTGCTGCAAAGGCTTCTGATGCTTGTGCAAAGTCGTAAGTAAAAATGGCAACCATGCCTACTACCTCCGCACCTGCAGCTCTTAATACGTCTACAACTTGTAATGAGCTTTTACCAGTAGAAATT
>JAOASV010000052.1 GCA_030158535.1 Sediminibacterium sp. | reverse complement strand
GTTGCAAAACATGTGTCCTAATGCCTTACTTAAAAACATAGAAACACTGGGCGTTCATCCGGATGCAAAAGAGGCTGTACTATTTGCTATTTTAGCCAACGAAACTGTGGCTGGATCACCAACACTTAGTATGGGAAAAATTAGCTTCCCTCAGTAAAATTATCGGCATTACGGTATGCATTAATCAGTGCGATTTCTCCTTCTTTACCGCCACCAGCTTTACCATGCTCCATGCCATATATACCTCTGAAACCCTTGTTGTGTATGTATTTGAAGATATTCTGGTAATTCATTTCGCCGGTACCCGGTTCGTTACGACCCGGATTATCACCTATTTGAAAATACGCGGTTTCATCCCAGCATAAGTTAATGTTGGCAATAATATTTCCTTCATTTCTTTGCATGTGGTACATGTCAAATAAAATTTTGCAAGAAGGACTATTTACCGCTTTACAAATTGAATAGGTTTGATCAGTATGTCTTAAAAATAAATCAGGTGTATCACTTAATGGCTCCAACACCATAATTAAATTGTGCTTCTCTAAAATTTCGGCACCATACCTGAGTGATTCAATAACCCTAGCCGTTTGAATACCCATAGGAAGTTTGCGGTCAAAATTACCAGGCACTACGGTCATCCATTTAGCACCACATCTTTTTGCCACTTCAACCGAATCTTTACAATATTTAATAAATTTTTCACGCCACTGCTTATCCCCACTTGTTAAAGAAGTTTGTAGTGGCCAGTTATCATAAGCAATAACAAACACGCCCATGCGCATGTTTAAGCGCGCAAGCGTATCACCAATTTTTTGTTGCATCTCTGGTGTGCGGGACATCATGCCATTGTCTTCTATAGATCTAAAGCCTACACTATGTGCAAATTTAATTTGCTCAATAAAATCTGAGCCTGCGTGCGCACTAAACATGCCATCATGAAAAGCATAATCGGCAGTAAAGGGTTTTGAATCTAGCGTGCTAATTGTTGTGCTGGATTTACTAGCCGCACTCGAAACAAATGGCATTGAAGCAGCTGCTACGCCTGCACCTGCTAGCATATTGCTTTTTAAAAAGTTTCTTCTTTCCATGATTTTTTATTGAAGCTGTTTAACGCCTACTGGCAATAAGTAAATTAAGGTCTGTGTATTTTAAATCAAATTTTTGACTGATATAAAAATCGGTTAATGCGCCCTTAAATAAATAAATACCCTCTCTCACATTTACATCATGCCATAGCATTTCATCGAGTCCGCCCTCATCACTAATGGTAAGCATCAGTGGCATGAGTACATTGCTAATGGCCTGACTTGCTGTTCTTGCAAAACCAGATGGAATATTAGGCACTCCATAATGTATTACGCCATGCTTTACAAAAGTTGGCTTTTCATGACTGGTTAATTCACTGGTTTCAAAACAACCACCTCTATCAATGGCAACATCAATAATAATACTACCAGGCCTCATGGCGGCTACCATTTCTTCGGTAACAACAACAGGGGCTCTACCATATTCGTTACTGAGCGCACCCACTGCCACTTCACAAGTTTTTAATTGCTTGGCTAAAATTTTAGGTTCTAATACAGATGTCCAAACGCGCTGGCCTAAATTATTTTGTAGTTGCTTAAGCTTGTACACATCGTTATCAAAAACTTTTACCGACGCTCCTAAAGCAAGTGCATTTCGGGTAGCACTTTCTCCAACAATACCCGCGCCTACAATCACTACTTTAGTTGGCGGAATGCCGCTGATACCGCCTAGTAGCACGCCTTTGCCTTTATTAAAACTGCTTAAATACTGAGCGGCAATAAGCATTACAGCACTACCTGCTATTTCACTCATGCTACGCACAATTGGATAAGTACCGCTAGCGTCTTTAAAATTTTCGAAACTTAATGCCGTAATTTTTTTCTCCATCATCTTTTGAATATCCGCCTGTTGTAAAGCAGAATAGTGAATGGGAGAAATAATAATTTGGTTGAGTTGTAAAAGCGGTAAATCTTCAGAAACGATGGGCGCACTTTTTACAAGAATAGGACATTTGTAAATTTCATGTCTATCAAAAACAATATTAGCACCTGCTTCACTATAATCTGTATCAGAGTAATGACTTCCCTCCCCGGCTAAATGTTCGATAGAAACTTCATTTCCATTAGAAACCAAAACACCCACCGCCTCCGGCGTTAATGCAATACGGTTTTCTTGAAACGCCGTTTCTTTAGGTATCCCAATATGCAGTTTTGCACCAAGTGGTTTTACATCTAACGTTTCTTCCAGGGTCTCGTATAAAAAAGAAGTAGAAATTGTAGGTTTACTAGTGGCCATAATAATTTGTATTTGCTAGTTACTAGCTGGGTTGTCTATAAAGTTAGCATTTTACACTAGAATATATATGCCTCGTATTTTCATCTATGAGGGATAAGCGTACTTCAAATACCGGCCCGCTTAAAAGCGCAGGCACATTTTCGGGCCATTCAATAAAACAAGTGTCGCCACTATGCAAATGCTCATCAATACCGGCCCTAACCGCTTCCTCTAATGAGCCTAATCGGTACCAGTCCATATGAAAAATACTGCCCCCTGGGTGCTGGTATTCATTTACAAGGGCAAATGTAGGACTGCTCACTACATCGGTTACGCCTAAGGCTTCACAAATGGCATGGATGAGTGTGGTTTTACCCGTGCCCATGGGAGCATAAAAAGCCCAAATTGGGGTATCCTTTCCTTCGGCCCAAACGGCAGCCGCTACTTCCTGAATTTGGCTTAGGGTAAAATTTTGATCCATGAAACAAATATACAAACAAAGGCCTCCGAATGAAGTAACTTTGTAGCAAAATACGTCTTATGGAAAAAGTGAATTGGAAGGTAAAAGGCATGAGCTGTACCAACTGCGCACTTAGCGTAGACAAGGTACTTACAGGATCAGGAATGCAGGACGTGAAAGTGAATTTTATGAACGGCGAGGCAAGTTTTAGCGTGCCAGAAAATGCCAATAAAAAAAACATTCAAAAAGAAGTTGAAGCACTTGGTTACGAAGTTTCTGGAGATGGTTTAGAAACAGAACAAAAATCAAAAAAAATATTTAGTTCTCCGCTGCAACGCTTTTGGTTTTGCTTTGTGTTTACAGGACCTCTTATGCTGCATATGATTCCGGGTGTTCATATTCATTTACTGATGAACCCCTTTGTGCAACTTGGTTTAACCATCCCTGTATTTATTGTTGGGATGGGATACTTTGGAAAGAGCGCTATTAAAAGTCTTTCTAAAGGAGTGCCAAACATGAATGTACTTGTGGCACTTGGTGCGCTAGCTGCTTTTGGATACAGCTTATATGGTACTATTATTGGAGAAGCCGAAAACTATTTATTTTACGAAACCACTGCTACTATTTTAACCCTTGTGTTTTTTGGTAATTGGCTAGAAGACAGATCAGTAGAAACTACACAAGCTGCTTTAAAAAAATTAGCCGTGTCGCAAAAGACAATGGCCAACCTTATTGCCTTCGATGAAAACCATCAAGAGCTGGTATTCCCGGTAGAAAACACCAGTTTAAAAGTGGGCGATATTGTACTTATAAAAAACGGCGAAACGGTGCCCATGGATTGTAAAATTTTATGGGGAGAAGCAAGCATTAATGAAGCCATTATTTCTGGTGAGAGTGTGCCTGTTATTAAAAAAATGAATGACCTGCTTATTGG